>JAFIFN010000041.1 GCA_020832005.1 Gammaproteobacteria bacterium
GCGCAGCGGCGCAGGCTGAGCGCGTGCGCGGCTCGCTACGTCGCCCCCCCGCCGACCACCCCCCCGCCGCCCCGCCCCCCCGCGCCCCGCCCCCGCCCCCCCCCCCCCCGCCCCCCCGGAACCGCCATTGGGGAGGTTTGAGTTCGGGTACCTGCGGCGCCAAGGCGTCGGGCGGGTGGTGTCTCGCGAACTTTTAGTCTTCGCGATACAGGCCGCGTGTGTCGGCTTCGAGAATGGCGTCCTGGCTGTCGAAGATGGTGGCCAGCAGCGCCACGCGCATCCACATGCCGTTGCGTTCCTGGCGCCAGTACATCGCGCGTGGATCGGCATCCACGCGCGGGTGGATCTCCCGGCCGCGCGGCAGCGGGTGCATGATCACCGCGTCGGGCTTCATCTGCGCAAGTTCGCGCTCATCGATGCTGAAGTCACTCAAGTCGACGTTCGCTGATTCGCCGGCAGTGTCGTGCTCGGACTGCATCCGGGTCACATAAATGGCGTCAAGTTCGGGCAGCACCTCGTGCAGCCGCCCGGTCTCGACATAGGCGATCTCGTGGCTATCGAGAAACGCGCGGATGTCGGGCTCGATCTCGAACGCCGGGGGCGCGATATAGACCAGTCGCACGTCCTCGTAGTGGCACATCAGGCGGCTGAGCGAACGCACCGTGCGGCCACGCTTGAGGTCGCCCATCATGCCGATGGTACGGCCGTCGATGCCGCCACGATCCTCGAAGCTGCGCTCCAGCGTGTAGATGTCGAGCAGCGCCTGGGTGGGGTGCTGGTCGCGTCCGCTGCCGGCATTGATGATCGGTACCGGCCGGGGGATTGTGTCCATCAGTGCCGCGGCGCGGGCCGCATACCCCGGCTCTGGTGTGCGCATGACGATCAGGTCGACATAGGAGCTGAAGGTGCGGATGCTGTCCTCGAAGGTCTCGCCCTTGACCTCAGAGGAGACCTCCGGATCGCGGATCTCGCTGGTGCGGATGCCCAATACGTGGCAGGCATTGTTCATCGACAGGAAGGTGCGGGTCGATGGCTGGGTGAAATACAACATCGCCCGCCGGGTTGGCAGCAGCTGCTGCAGGAAGCGTGACCCTTCCGCGGTCTTGGCAACGCGGCGCACCGCGGTGGCGAGTTCGCAGAGTTGATCGAGGCGCTTTCTGTCGAAGGCCTCGGTGTCGACGACGTGGAACATGCTCACTCCAAGGCAGGGGCGCAGCGATTATCGGTCGAGCAGGGGTGGCTTGTCGATCCGCGTTCGTCAGCGTGCGAGCTCGCTGCACGAGGCGCCATAGGCAAAACAGGTGTAGCAGCGGTGGTGACCGAGCATGACGCGCACGCCCATGGCCTCGGCAAGCGTGCCGCCCTGGTCGTAGCTGGCGTCATCATCGACCAGCGTACAGGCGTACACGCGCATGGCGCCGGCTTTCTTGATGACCATCTTGCTGAAGGCACACATGAACTCGCGGCGACCCTGCTCAGACTGGTAACGGGTCATGCATGATTCGGTGATGGCAGGCACATCGCGTCCCTCGCCGGGGAGGCCGAAATCCGGAAACGACACGATTGTCAGGTCCTCGGGCAGGCCACGCGCCAAAAACTCGGCACGAAACGGCGCATCGGCGGCGGCACGGTCCTCGTCCACCTCCGACTGGCGCGCCAGCGAGACACCGAAGCCGCACGCATGCAGTTGCGCCAGGCCCTGCCAGGCCGCCTCCCAGCTGCCCGGCCCGCGGCCGGCCTCGTGGCGATCACGCTCAGGCCAGTCGATGCTGATGCGAAAGCTCACCGGGTGCAGACCCTCGCGCAGGCGACGGATGGCGGCCATGCGCTTCAACACCGGCTCGGTGCCGTTGGTGAGCACCAGGCAGGGGCGCAGCGCCTGTGCATAGGCCAGGATGCGCACGAAATCCTTGACGATGAATGGCTCGCCCCCGGTAAACGAGAACTGCTGCACGCCCATCGTGACCGCCTCGTCCATGAAGGGGCGAACGTCCTCGAGGGCAATACGCTGCAGCCGATTATCGCCGGGCTTGGAGCCTTCCAGGCAGAACGGGCAGGTGAGGTTGCACGCGGTGCCGGTGTGGAACCACAGCTCACGCAGCGTATGCGGCTGGATGTAGCCACGCGGTTCGCCCGTCGGGGTCAGTTGCCAGTCGCGTCCTGTCGGTCTGTCCATTGCCTCACGTCCCTGTGTGCTGTCGTGCCTGTGGACCCCGGTACCATCGTGCCAGTCGGGCAGGGGGAATGCCCGCCGCGTAGCCCAGCGCCAGCAGCCTGTTGCGGATCATCGAGCGCCACCAGCCATCGCGCAGCCAGCGCCGCGGAGAGACCGCAATGGGCGCGGTGAGCTGTAAAAAACGCCCGCGCCGTCGCAGACATCGCACCAGGCGAACTTCCTCGAACAGCGCCACGTCCCGGAAGCCTCCGCAGGCCCGGAAGGCGTCTGTGCGCGCGAACAGGCCCTGGTCACCGTAAGGGACACCCCCGAACTGACAACGCAGGCGCACACCGAGTTCGATCAGCCGCGGTGCCAGGCCCTGTGCCTGCGGCAGCGCGAAGCCGAACGCGCCGCCCACGGCGCCGCTGGCGATGGCCTGGCGGATCTGCGCGCAGGCCCCGGCCGGCGGGCGCGCATCGGCATGCAGAAACCATAACACCTCGCCGGTGGTGCGTGCGGCGCCGAGATTGAGCTGCTCACCGCGGCACGGATGCGCCGCCAGCCAGGTGACTGCATGGTGGTCGCACAAGGCCGCGCAGTCGGCCTGCGCGCCGGCATCGACCACGATGATCTGCGCGCCGGCGGCCTCGTCATCCAGCCAGGCCAGCAGCTGTGCCAGCGCCTTGGTGTCGCGGTACACCGGTATAACGATGCTGATCGACGGGATCGGGGGCGAGGGCGTCATGCATGCATTATCGGCGATGTCGGCGCGCGTGCGCGCTGGCTTTACGTGTACGACGGTTGGCAGGCGCACGGCAGTGTGATCCCATGCGTGCACGCAAGCCACGGCGCCCCTGCCGGCGTTGGACAATGTTCCAGACAGCACCCTGCGGTCCATGAGATTAATGGCGCAACACGAAAGCCCCGAGGCGCAACCCACCGTCCAGGCCCTGACGCTGGTGCTGGTGTGCAAGCGCCCGCGGCTCGGTCATGGCAAGCAGCGCATCGCAGCTCAGATCGGTGCACAGCGCGCCTGCGCACTGGCCGGCCTGCTGCTCGACTGTGCCCTCGAGGATGCGCAGGCCTGGCCCGGGCCGCTGGTGCTGGCGCCAGACAGCGCCGAGGATGCCGCTTGGGCGCAGGCCCTTATGCCGGGTGCGCGCGTTCGCGCACAGGGACAGGGCAACCTCGGCGAGCGGCTGCAGCGCCTCGATGAGTCCCTGCGCGGCGAAGGCTGTGAACGACTGGCGTTCATCGGCAGTGACGCGCCGGGTCTGTCTGCTGCCGATGTGGCAGCCGCCGCCGAGGCGCTGCTCAGCCATGATGTCGCGTTGTCTCCGGCCACTGACGGCGGCGTCGTGTTGATGGCTGCGCGCCGCCCCTGGCCGGCGCTGGCACCATTGCCCTGGAGTGGCGGCGATCTGGGCACAGCACTTGCGGCGGCATGCACAGCGGCCGGCCTGGGTGTGGTATGGCTGTCTGCGGGCTGGGATGTCGATACCATCGACGACCTGAGGCAGCTGCCCATGCGCCTGCTGGCCGACCAGCGCCCGGCGCGGCGACGCCTGCGGGAATGGGCGCAGGCCCAGGCATTTTAAGGAGACTGAGGAACATGTCCAGAAACCTCAGAGTCGTCGTTTTCGCGCTCGCGCTGCTGGCGCTCCTCGGGTTGGCGTTCTGGTTGCCTGTCGCCGAATGGCTGACGGCCGGACTGGCATGGATACAGGGTCATCGCGACATCGCCTGGCTGGTGTTCATTGCCCTGTATATCGTCGCCACCGTGCTGATGCTGCCGGGCCTGATCCTGACCATCACCGCAGGTTTCATCTTCGGCCTGGTGGCCGGCGTGGCGCTGGTGTCGGTGGCCAGCGTGCTGGGTGCGACAGCAGCCTTCGTGCTGGGCCGCTTTCTCGCCCGCGACTGGATCGCAGAGCGCGTCGCGGCCTGGCCGCGTTTCAGTGCACTGGATCGCGCCATCGGCAGGCGCGGCTTCCTGATCGTGCTGCTGGTGCGCCTGTCACCGGTGTTTCCTTTCAATCTGCTGAACTATGCGCTGGGCCTCACGGGTGTCCCGCTGCGCCATTACGTGTTGGCCTCGTGGATCGGCATGTTCCCGGCCACGGTGCTCTATGTCTGGGCCGGCACCTTCGCCCAGTCGCTGACCACTGCGGCCAGTGGCGATGTCGAGACGGGTCTTGCCGGGCAGCTGCTGCTCGCGCTGGGCCTGGTTGCCACGCTGGTCGTGACCATCGTCGTCACTCGCCTGGCCCGCCGCGAACTGGACCGTCAGCTTGAAACAGCCGCGCAGCCAGAGGGCACCAGCGATGAGTGAGATACCAACGGGCAGCGCCCCGGGTGCCGACCATGATGTGCTCTGGCGCCAGCTGGTCGCCCCGGCAGACTACGTCAATCCGGAACCGGCGCCGCGCTACAACCTCGTCGTCATCGGGGCGGGGCCCGGCGGCCTGGTTACGGCCATCGCGGCGGCCGGCCTCGGGGCAAAGGTCGCACTGGTCGAGCGCCATGCAATGGGCGGTGATTGCCTGAACGTCGGTTGCGTGCCCTCGAAGGCGTTGCTGGAAATAACCCAGCGCGCGGGTGTCAGCTTCGACGAGGCGTTCGCCTGGCTGCGCGAGGTGCGTGCCGGCATCGCCGCCCATGATTCGGTGGATCGCTATACCCAGGCGGGCGTCGATGTTTTCCTCGGCGAGGCAGGTTTCACGGCGCGCGATGCCGTTGCAGTGGCCGGCGTCACCCTGCATGCCAGGCGTTTCGTCATTGCCACCGGCGCGCGCGCGGCCGTGCCGCCGATTCCGGGGCTGGCCGACTGTGAGCCCCTGACCAACGAGACGCTGTTCGACCTCACCGAAAGGCCACGCCGATTCGCGATCCTCGGCGCCGGCGCCATCGGCTGCGAGATGGCACAGGTGTTTGCGCGCCTGGGCACCGAGGTGCATGTCTTCGAGCAGCGCGATCAGGTGCTGCCGCTTGAGTCCCCGGAAGCCGGCGAGGTGCTCGCCCAAGCCCTGCAGCGCGACGGCGTAACCTTGCACCTGGGGGCGGGGGTGACGCAGGTGAGTCGCGTTGACGGCGGCCTGGAGATTCGCGCGGGCAGCGCCCCGGTGCAGGTCGATCGCGTGCTGGTGGCGCTGGGTCGCCGCGCCAATACCGATGGATTGAACCTCGCTGCGGCCGGCGTTGGCATCGCCGACAATGGCCTGATCGAAGTCGACCACCGGCTGCGCACGACAAATCCGCATATCTACGCCATCGGTGATGTGTGTTCGACGCGCCAGTTCACCCACAACGCCGACATGCATGCGCGCGCGGTGGTCCAGAATGCGCTGTTCGCGCCGACGGCGCGTGTGGATCGTGCCATCGTGCCGCACTGTACCTATACCCGGCCGGAGGTGGCCTCGGTGGGGTGCAGCGCTGCGGACCTCGAGGCCGATGGCACGGCGTTCGACCGCTACCAGGTGCGTTTCGGCGAGCTCGACCGTGGCCGTGCCGCCGGCGACACCGAGGGTTTTGCCGAGGTGCTTGTCGCACGCGGCGGCGACCGCATTCTCGGCGCCACGATTGTCGGCCACGATGCCGGCGAACAGATCGCATCGCTGGTGCTGCTGATGACCCAGGGTCTGGGCCTGGGTGCTGCCTCGCGGTTGGTGCTGCCCTATCCGACGCGCGCGGAATATCTCAAGCGGCTTGGAGATGCCTGCAATCGCCGGCGCCTGACGCCGCGCGTGGCCGGTCTGATGCGACGCTGGCTGAAGTGGCGGCGCTGATGGCGTCTGAGCCACGTGCGTCGGCCACGGTCGTGCTGTTTCGCCCGGCAGGCGCCAGCACGCCCGGCGTCGAGGTGTTGCTGCTGCGCCGTCCCAGCGCTCACGATTTCGGCAACGCCTTCGTGTTTCCCGGCGGCTGTGTCGAGGACCAGGACAGCGAACTTGCGCAGTTGTGCACCGGGCTTGACGACACCGCCGCGAGTCGCATGCTCGGCGTATCGCAGGGCGGCCTGAGCTACTGGGCGGCAGCGATTCGTGAATGCTTCGAGGAAAGCGGCGTGCTGCTGGCCTGTGATGCGCAGGGGCGGATGTTTCGGCCGGGCAGCGCGCTGGAGGCTTCGCGCCTGGCCGACTATCGGCAGCTGTTGCTGGCAGGCACCATGAGCCTGCTGGAACTGTGCCGCGCCGAGCGCCTGCGTCTGGCCGCAGATGCGCTACAGTACTTCGCCTACTGGGTGACGCCGGCGCATGTGCCGCGGCGCTATGCAACACGTTTTTTCGCCGCCGCCGCGCCCGCCATGCAGGTCGCCCGTCATGACGGCATGGAGACGCTGGAGACCCGCTGGATCAGTCCGCCGGCGGCGCTTGCCCAGGCCGGCGGCAGCTTCGAGTTGCGGCCGCCTACGCAACGCACGCTGGCGCAGTTCACCGAGGCGTCGAGTGTGGACGAGGCGATGGCCGCAGCGCGTGCCAGGGCGCAGTCGGGTATACGGCCGGTGATGCCGGTGCTGCGCACCATCGATGGCCGCGAGCAGTTCCTGCTGCCGGGTGATCCGGCCTATCCGGCAAGCCCCGAGGGCCTGCCGCATGGATGAACTGCAGCCCGGCGTGGTGGTATCGCTGGCGCCGGGGATCCGGCGACTGATCGCGCCGAATGCCGGGCCGCTGACCGGCCCGGGAACCAACAGCTACCTGCTGGGTGAAGATACCATCGCCGTGCTTGACCCCGGACCGGCCGAGCCTGCGCACCTGGCGCGTCTGGCCAAGGCCTGCAACGGCCGGGCACGCTGGATCCTGGTTACCCATACCCACCGCGATCACTCGCCGGGTGCCGCACCGCTGGCCGAGGCGCTCGGCGCCGAGCTGGTGGGCATGCCGGCGCCCGCGCAGGGGCCGCAGGATACGAGTTTTCGTCCAGTGCGCGTGCCGGCCGATGGTGATGGCTTGCAGATCGACGCGTTCAGCCTGACGGCCGTGCACACGCCGGGGCATGCGTCCAATCACCTGTGCTGGCTGCTCCAGCCGGGCGGCTGGCTATTTACCGGCGATCACATCATGGCCGGATCCACGGTGGTCATCGCACCGCCCGACGGCAACATGAACCAGTATCTGGCGTCGCTCGAACGACTCAGATCTCTGCCTGTGCAGCTTATCGCGCCCGGTCATGGCCAGCTGCTTGATCGTCCCTTCGAGGTGGTCGACTGGATCATCGCCCATCGCCTGCAGCGCGAGGCGCGGGTGGTGGGCGCACTGGCTCGACGCACAGCGGCCAGCGCCGATGAGCTGCTGGCCGATGTCTATGCCGACACCGCGACCAGTCTGCATCCCCTGGCGCGATTGTCATTGCAGGCACATCTGGAAAAACTGCTCGAGGATGGGCGTGCCCGCACCGCGCCCGATGGCCGCTTCACGCTGGTGAGCTAGCGCAGCGGACTGCCTGGCAGTGGCTGCCTGGCGATCACATACTCGGCAACCGGCTGTCCGCCGATCAGGTGCTCCTGGATGATGCGCTCGAGCACCTCCGGCGTGCAGCTGCGATACCAGATGCCATCCGGGTAGACCACGGCAATGGGGCCCTCCAGGCAGACCTGCAGGCAGTTGGCCTTGGTCCGGTAGATGCCACCCTGGCGTACCAGTCTGAGCTGGATCAGGCGTTTCTTGAGGTAATTCCAGCTGATCAGGCTGTCTTCGCGGGGGCAGCACTTCGGCTTGCCCTGATCCGCGCACAGCAGGATGTGACGACTGATGCTGCGGATGTGCAGCTTCTCGATGGCCTGTTCGAGCGCTTCGCGATCCTCGACGCTGCGGCCGCTGTGTTTGCTCATGTTCGTCAAAGAATCCGGCAGACCTGGTCGAACTCAAAACGCGGCAATCGCGGGTGCAGCTTGTCGTGCACGCCGTAGCCGAGGTTGCACAGGAAATTGCTGCGAAACCTTCCATCCGGGAAGAACGCGCGGTCCACCGCCGCCTTGTCGAAGCCCGACATCGGACCACAGTCGAGTCCCAACGCGCGTGCTGCGAGCAGGAAATAGCCGCCCTGCAGCGTCGAGTTGCGAAACGCGGTTTCGTTACCGGTGTTTTCCTCGCCCCGCCACCAGCTCTTGACCTCATCGGGGTCGGGCGGGTAGAGCTGGTCCATGTGCTCGTAGAACAGCGTATCGAAGGCGAGAATCGCCGTCACCGGGGCCGTCATGGTCTTCTCGATATTGCCGTCTATCAGGCAGGGCTTGAGCCTCGCCTTGGCTTCGGCGCCGCGGATGAACACCACGCGCAGTGGCGAGCAGTTGCCGCTGGTGGGCCCCATCTTCACGAGGTCGAAGAGTTCATGCAGAAGCTCATCGGGGACCTTGCGTTTCTGCCAGACAAAGTGCGTGCGCGCCTGGCGGAACAGCAGATCGAGCGCCTGATCATCGAGCCTGGACATCGGGCATCCTCCCTGAGTGCTTGCGAATGTCTTGGGCCGAGCATAACGCAGTCGCTCATTGGAAACACAGTGTGGCGACGGGCGTGCCACGGCCGGACAATGTGGCGCGCCGGCCCTGCGGTGTGCTTTTTGCTTTAGACTCAAGGCACAGGATGCGAAGCGTGACTGGAGCGCGATGCGATGAACGAGGGCAAACCCCCTGACAAGGATGCGGCTCGCCCGGCGACCCGACCGTTGAAGGACAGTGACGCAGGCCAGGTAAGCTTTCGCCAGGGCAAGGCGGTATGGGAGTGGAATACCCGCACCGGCGCATTCAATCTTGAAGAGACGACGATGCTGGTCCAGCGTCTGGATAATCCCGATCTGAAGCTCGAAGAGTCGGTGGCCCAGCGTGACCTGAAGCTGCGCGGAGAGATCGCAGTTCAGGCCCAGGCGCAAAGCCCCAGACCGGCTGAATCAGAGCAGGAACCCCCGGACATCGCCTCACCGGAGCAGGCTTCGCCATCACAAGCACCGGTCGTTGAGGAAGGATCCGAAGAATCGTCCGCTACATCGGCCGCCGATGACTGGGCCTTGCAGACCTGGGCCCCAAAGACCGCGAAGCGCGGTGATGGCAACCCCTACGACAGTGCTGCCCCGGCAGGTCGTGGCCCCCCCGGCGAGGACCGGGGTCGCCGGACGGACTGGGAGTTGCGCAGCGGGCCGACTCAATTGCCCAAAGAGCCCCGTACCTTCAATCCCTATGGTGATGATCCACCGCCGCGACGCAAGCGCTAGCGTCGCCGGAGATTCGGGAAATAGACGCTGACGCCGGCGCGCACGACTCAGTGCTTCGCAAGCCAGGGCAGCAGGATTTCGCAGAAGCGGATCTTTTCTTCCTTGCCAGCGACCACGTGCGCCACGTCCTCCATCAGTACGCCCTCGGCACCGGGAATGCGTTGCTCGATGGGCAGCGTCGTGCGCGGACTGGTGACCAGGTCCTGGCCGGCGTGGATCACCAGCGTCGGACACTTGATCTGCGGCAACTGGTCCCAGACATCATGGCCGACACAGGCTTCGATGAAGCGCGCGTGGGCTGGGTAGCGGCCGTTGAGTTCCTTCCAGCCGCCATCGGGCCCGAGCAGCTTGTGCCTGTTTTCGTTGTAGTAGTCGGGCTTGAAGGACATCACCGTCACAAAGCGCTGGAAGACCTCGAATCCCGAATCGCGGTGAATCGTGCCGAACAGTTCAAGCTGGTCGCGCAGGAAGTCATCGCAGCGCGCCCATGCGCCCATGTTGACCATCGAGCGCACCAGGTCGGGCCGCTCGATCGCGACCTTCTGCGAGATACAGGCACCGATGCCAACCAGGCCGATGAAATGCACCCGGCTCCAGCCCAGGTGATCGAGCAGACCGATGACATCCTGGGCGTGCAGGTCCATGCTGGCAGGCACCGACTCGTCGTCAGTGGACTCGCCGATGCCTCGGTAGTCGATCAGCAGCACCGTATAACGATCGGTGAGCCCACGCGCGAGGTGACGATGCCCGCCATGACAGAACGTACCCCAGCCGCCCATGCAGATGGCCGGATCGCCACTGCCATGCAGTTCGTAGTACATGTCGTGGCCATTGATATGTGCGATGGGCATGGTTAGATTCTCCAGTTTCGCAATACGCCTGTGCGGGTCTGTGAAGCCGGTCTCAGCGCGCCCTGCAGGCGGCGCGATGATAGCATAGCCGCCTGGATAGGCTTTCGACCGTCGCGAGGTTTCGAGTGGATAGCAAAGTCTGTGTAGTCGCCGGAGTAGGACCTGGCATGGGGCTGGCGCTGTGCAGGCGCTTCGGTCGCGAGGGTTTCCATGTCGCGATGATCGGTCGCAACGAAGCGCGCCTTGCAGAACTGCGTCGCACGCTCGCCGCGGAAGGGATCAAGGCCTCCGCGCATGCAGCCGACGTTGCAGACCGCAAGGCGATGGCCGCAGCCTTCCAGCGCATCGGGCAGGATCACGGCCCGGCACAGGTGATGATTTTCAATGCCTTCCTACGGCGCACCAGCGCGCCGACGCTGCTCACAGAACTGGATGTGCTCGACAGTGTGCGCGTGAACGTCGTGGGCGCGCTGCACTGCGTGCGCCATGTCGTGCCCGATATGCGTCACCGCAAACGCGGCACCATCCTGTTCACCGGCGGTGGCTCAGCTGTGGAGCCCCCGGTGCAGGTCGCCGCACTGGGGATCGGCAAGGCCGGGCTGCGCAACCTGTGTTTCAGCCTGGCGCGTGAACTGGCCTATCACGACATCCACGTGGCTACGGTCACGATTTTTGATCACATCAATCCCGGCACGCATTTTGATCCCGACACGATCGCCGAGGAGTACTGGAAACTGCACATCCAACCGCGCGACGAGTGGCAGGTGGAAGTGCAGTATCGCTGACCCAGGGGCGACCCTATACGGCCCCTGGAAGCTTGCTCACGCGCGCCAGTCGCTCGGCAACATCCTGCCAGTTGACGATATTCCAGTAGGCCTTGACCCAGTCGGCCTTGACGTTGCGATACTGCAGATAAAAGGCGTGTTCCCACATATCGAGGACCAGAATCGGCATGGTGGCCTGGCCGACATTGTCCTGGTGATCATGAATCTGTTCTACGAGCAGCTGGCCTGCAGTCGGCTCCCAGCAAAGTGCCGCCCAGCCTGAGCCCTGTATGCCTTTCGCGGCGGCCGCGAACTGTTTGCGGAAGGCGTCCAGCGAGCCGAAGTCCTTCTTGAGCCTGGTGGCCAGTGGTCCTGTCGGATCGCCGCCTCCGTTCGGGCCGAGATTCTTCCAGAACAATGCATGCAGCACGTGACCGGAGAGGTTGAATGCCAGGTTTTTCTGCAGCTGGTTGATGGTTGCGAACTCACCCTTGCTGCGTGCGGAGTGCAGTGCCTCGAGGGCCTTGTTCGCGCCCTTGACGTAGGTCGCATGGTGCTTGCCATGATGGAGCTCGAGGATCTCGGCCGAGAGATGGGGTTCAAGGGCCTTGAGGTCGTAATCTAGGTCTGGCAGCTGGTAAGTCATCATGTCTCCGTTGTACGAGTTGGATGCACCCGGCTGGCTGCTCGCATTTGCGCCTTGTTCACGAGCCTGTGCCGCGTGCCACTATAATGACAATTCAGCCGCGCCATCGTTCGTGCGATGACGCACGCAACAGGCGAATGCGGCGAGCGTGGCCGCTGCCGATGAGTCGCGTGGGCCGCACAGTGGCCGCGAAGCGCAAGGGAATTGCCGATGAACCGCCCGTCACAGGAATTGTTGACCCGGCTGTACGACCTCGCCACCGGCGATGAGGATGCGCGTGTCTGCAAGGACATCCCGGACAGCGCCTGCCGGCATCAGCCTCACAACTATTTCGTCCATATTGTCGCGCTGATCGCCACAAAGTCCGGCGATCTGCTGATGAATGTGAAGACGGTGCTGGCGTGGATACTCTCCGCGCTTGGCGCACCCACCTGGATGATTTCACTGCTGGTGCCGATTCGTGAATCGCTCTCGCTGTTGCCGCAGTTGGCCGTGGCCGGCGTGATGCGCCGTTACCGCGTGCGCAAGTGGTTCTGGGTGATCGGCAGCGTCCTGCAGGGTCTGGCGGTATTGGCGATGGTGCCGGTGGTCATGGGCTTCGAAGGGGCAGTGGCCGGTGGCCTGATTCTTGGACTGCTGGTGGTCTTCGCGCTGGCGCGCGGCATCTGCTCGGTCTCGCTCAAGGACGTGGAGGGCAAGACCGTCTCCAAGACCCGGCGCGGCTCGCTCAGCGGTTACGCCTCTGCGGTTGCAGGACTGGTATCGCTGCTGGTGGGCAGCTGGCTGCACTTCTCCGGCCCGGAGACGCAGTCGGTGAGCGCATTCGCGTGGCTGCTCACCGCTGCGGGCATGCTCTGGTTACTGGCCGCCGTCGTATACAGCCGGGTGCGCGAACCCGATGGTGCCAGCGACGGCGGGGCCAGCGCCCTGTCCGAGGCCTGGCGCAGCCTGGCGTTGCTGCGCGACGACGCGCGTTTACGGCATTTCCTGTATGTGCGCACGCTCCTGCTGAGTACCGCACTGGCCTCGCCGTTCTACGTGGTGATCGCCCGGGAGCTCACCGACAGCAGTCTGGGTGTGCTGGGCCTGATGATCATTGCCACCGGGCTGGCCTCGCTGCTGTCATCGGGCTTCTGGGGCCGGTTTGCTGACCGGTCCAGCCGCCTGGTGCTGGTGGCCGCAGCCCTCACGGCAGGTGTCATCGGGGTGGCTGCATTCGGTTATGCACGCATGGAGCAGGGCCACGTGGCCGGGGCATTCGCCGTGCTGTTTTTCGTGCTTGGTGTGGCCCATGCCGGCGTGCGTATCGGGCGCAAGACCTATCTTGTGGATATGGCCGATCAGTCCACGCGTGCGGCCTACGTGGCACTGAGCAATACCCTGATCGGCGTAGCGCTGTTGCTGGCGAGCTCGGTGGGGCTGCTCGGGCCTGCGATGGGCTCCGAGGGCATCATCCTGGTGCTGGCCCTTTGCTCGCTTGCGGCAGCGGCACTGGCCTGGCGGCTGCCCGAGGTAGAGTAAGGCATGGCCATGACGCAAGGAGGGTGAGATGGGGCTTTTGAAAAACGGCAAGTGGCACACTGATTGGTACGATACCGAGGCCAGCGACGGCGAGTTCGTACGTGAGGATGCAGGGTTTCGTGACTGGGTGATCGCGCCCCAGGGCAGTGCGCCTGCGCATCGACAGGGCTTCCCTGCGGCATCGGATCGTTATCACCTGTATGTCTCTTATGCCTGCCCCTGGGCGCATCGCACGCTGATCCTGCGCCGCCTCAAGGGGCTGGAAGCGCATATCGGCGTGTCGGTGGTGGATGCCGAGATGCTCGATGACGGCTGGTCGTTTTCGCAGCGATTCGAACACAATGAAGATGCGCTGCACGGCGCCAGGCATCTCTACGAACTCTATCAGCGGGCTCGGCCGGACTACACCGGGCGCGTCACGGTGCCGGTGCTTTGGGATCGCGAGCGCGACACCATTGTCAGCAACGAATCCTCCGAGATCATCCGCATGTTCAACTCGGCCTTCGATGAGGTCACCGGCAACCGGCTGGACTTCTACCCCGAGGCACTGCGCAGCGAGATTGATGAGATCAATGCCTGCGTCTATGAACGCATCAACAACGGTGTCTATCGCAGCGGTTTTGCGACTTCGCAGGATGCCTATGATGAGGCCTTTGACGCACTGTTTGCCGCGCTGGACGTGATCGAAGCGCGTCTTTCAGGGCGGCGCTACCTGGTTGGAGATCAGATTACGGAAGCTGACTGGCGGCTGTTCACCACACTGGTGCGCTTCGATGCGGTCTACGTCGGGCACTTCAAGTGCAACCGCAGTCGCATCGCGGACTTCGCGGGACTGTCGAATTATCTGCGCGACCTCTACCAGGTGCCCGGCGTTGCCGGGACGGTATTCATGGATCACATCAAGACCCATTACTACTACAGCCACGACATGATCAACCCGACGCGCATCGTGCCGGCAGGCCCGAGGCTGGACTTCAATGCTGCGCACGACCGCGACCGGCTGGGACCGGCGGCGCCGAAAATCGACTAGGCGCAGTGCGGTTTGTCAGCTCAGCGCTTGGGCCCCAGGAGGAACCACAGAATCACGCCAATCACGGGCAGCACCAGGATCAGCAGCACCCATAGCACCTTGGCGCCGGTGGTTGCACGACTGTCGATGGTCTTGACGATGGCGTAGATCACGAAGATCAGCCAGATAAGGCCAAGCAGGCCGCCGACTTCAATGCCCATGGTGACTCCGGGGTTCGTATTGGGGTCGCCAACATAGCATGATGCAGGAGCCGGCAGCGAATCCGCGTGTCGGTCATCAGCGTACCTGAAGGCATCGAGCCATCGGGTCGGGCGTACGGAGAAACTGAATGAACCACGCATATGGAAGAGGCATTGCCGCAGTCGCCGCACTGGCGCTCGCGGTTCTGCTGCAGGGCTGCATGAGTGCCGGTGTCACCGCCGCAGACCTGGATCGAAGCTACGAGGCCGCACTTGCGGCCAGCGAGCCCCACGCGGTGACCGGCCTGGATCAGGATCCCGAGCGCCTGGCCGCAGCCCTGGCGCGGGCGGAAAGCTACTTTCGCGATATCACGCCCGAGTCAGTGCGTGCGCTGACGCGCGAGACTTACGCACCCGAGGCCTATCTGAACGACACACTGGCGGCGATCAGCACCGCCGAGGCGATCGAGGAATACTTCTACGAAACGGCGCAGCGGGCCGATGCCGTGCGCGTGGAGTTTCTCTCCCACGCGGTCAGCGGCATCGATGTGTATGTGCGCTGGCGCATGACCATCGAGGCATCCCGCCTGTCAAGCGAGCCGCTGAGTTCCTACGGCATGTCGCAGTTCCGCTTCGATGACCAGAATCGGCTGCTGATTCACAAGGACTTCTGGGATTCGGGCGGCGGGTTTTTCGAGCACCTGCCGGTGATAGGTCGCGCAATCCGGAATATTCGTGGGCGCATTTGAGCGCAGCGTGGTGACCCTGAAAGGCATCCGGCATCGGCTTGCCGGTCTGGCTGCGGCCGTGCTGGTGCTCGCTGCCTGCAGTCCGATACGGGTGGTCTCGCAGCTCAGCCCTTCGGCGCACCTGGACCGCGACGATGGTGTGACCTACGGCACGCATGAGCGCCAGCGCCTGGATGTCTATGCGCCCAAACGCGCGGAGAGCCCGACCGCCCCCGCGCCGGTGGTGGTGTTCTTCTATGGTGGCACCTGGCAGCGTGGCAATCGCGAAAATTACGGCTTCGTTGGCAGTTTCCTGGCCGACCAGGGCGTGGTGGCCGTGATCCCCGACTACCGCGTCTATCCCGACATACAGTTCCCCGACTTCGTTCATGATGGCGCGGCGGCTGTGGCCTGGGTTCAGCGTAACATCCACAGCTATGGCGGGGACCCCGAGCGTATCGTGCTGATGGGGCACTCTGCCGGTGCGCATATTGCGGCGTTGCTGGCGCTCGATAGCCGCTACCTCGAGCAGCAGGGGGTCTCCCCGGAGGTGGTCGAAGGCTTGATAGGCCTTGCCGGCCCCTACCGCTTCAGCATAGACAGCGGCCGGCTGGCCGAGATTTTCGCACCCGCGGCCGACAACGGTGACAGTCAGCCGATCAACTTTGTCCGTGCCGACGCACCACGCACATTGCTGCTGCACGGTGACGGTGACGGGGTGGTCGAGGCCGACAACAGCCGGGCCTTGCACCAGGGGCTTTGTGAGGCGGGCGCAGTTGCAGAGCTTGTCGTCTATCCGGGCGTGGGCCACGTGCGCGTGCTTGCGGCGCTTGCGTCGCTGCTTTCCTTCACCGGACGCAGCGGCGAGGATGTGGCGGCGTTTCTGTCGCGGATCTTCGACGCTCAAGGGGCTGACGTGGTGGCCGACAACGCGGCCAGCTGTTGAGGCGTTCGAGCCCGTCCTTGCGACGTAAGCCACTCAGTCATCCGCGTCTTTGCGCAATCTGGACTCCAGCTGTTTTGTCTGCGTGATGTCGACCAGCGTGATCACGACCCCGTCGATGAGGTTATCCAGTCGCCTGTAGGGCATGATTCGCACCGAAAACCAGCGCTCATCGTCAGCAAGGATCTGTTTCTCTGTGGGTACCAGCGTTCGCAGGGTGTCCGTGGCATCGGCATGCAGACCCGGATACTGCAGGCTGGTTGTGAGGTCGCTCAGGGGTCGGCCGACATCGCTCTCACGCAGATTGATGATCTTCGCGGCCCGATCCGTGTAGCGCCGCACCTGGAGGTGCTGGTCCAGGAAGAGAATCGCAATATCGACACTGTTGAGGACGTTTTTCATGTCACTCTGCGCCAGGGCGAGATCGTCCAGCTTGGCCTCGAGTTCGTTGTTGATGGTCTGCAGTTCCTCGTTCATGGACTGCATCTCTTCCTTGGAGGTTGTCAGCTCCTCGTTGGTGGATTGCAGTTCTTCGTTCGTCGATTGCAGTTCCTCATTGGTGGACTGCAGCTCTTCACTGGACGCGCGCGCTGATTCCCGGAGACTGACAATTTCATCCTGGTAGTCTTGTAGCTTGGCTTCATAATCGCTTGGCGCCGAGGTGCCCGACGTCTCGCCACGAGCCTGTGATGTGGGGCGTGCAACATCGTGAAAGACCACCATCGTCATACCCTTGAGCGCGGCCGGCTTATGCAGCGCCTGGACGGTGACGTCGACGATATTCGCGCCCTCAGGTGAATGGATACGCACACCCCGCAGCTGCACAGGGTCAACCTGCACCGCGGCACGCCTGATCGCCGTGGCCAGCGGCGCACGCAGGCCTTCTCGGGCCATGGCGTGGAAATTCCAGTTGGCCTTCCCGGCGGCAGGCTCAAGATACTTCCCCGTGCGTCCACTGATGTAGACGATGTCGCCATCGGCGTTGATCACCACGGCGGGCGGGGAGTGCACCTGCAGCAGGACCTCGTTCGCCGCGGCCTGGAGATTGGCAGTGTCGTGGCCGGATTGCTGAGAAGGTGTCACGTGTAGCTCCTTGCTTTTGCCTGACAGGGGCGGGAAGGACCTGAGCAGGAAGTCTGGTCCACCGATGGAGACGGCATCCTGGCGTCGATACAGCCGATATTTCGCATGGATCGGTGAAAACAGATGGCTGAAGCGGCCTACGGTTTCCGATGTTCCGAGCATCAGGATACCTTCCGGGCGCAGGCTGTAGTGAAACAGCGGCATGAGCCTTTTCTGCAGCGCCGCATCGAAATAAATCAGCAGATTGCGGCAGGAAAGTGCGTCCAGGCGGGTGAACGGAGGGTCGAGAATCACGTCGTGCTGCGCGAACAGCACCATGTCACGGATTTTCTCGCTGACCTGATAATAGCTCTCATGGGCGCTGAAGAATCGCGAGAGGCGATCTGCAGACACCCCATCCTTGATGGTTAACGGATACCGACCACGACGTGCGCTGGCAATGGCATCGGGGTTCAAGTCCGAGGCGAAGATCTGCAGACTGAATTGAGGTCTGCCTGGCAGCTTCTCAACGGCCTCCGTGAACACCATGGCCAGCGAGTATGCCTCTTCCCCGGTCGAGCAGCCCACGACCCATGCACGCAGCTCGCGCTGGGTTGTGCGGCTGGCCAGGAGTTCCGGCAACGCGACTTCCTCCAGGTGCTGCCAAGGTGCCCGATCCCTGAAGAACTCCGTCACTCCAATCAGCAGTTCCTTGAGAAGCAGGTCGATCTCCTGGGGGTTTCGTGCCAGAAAACTCGCATACTCGTCACGGCTCGCAAGCTGATGAATCATCATGCGTCGCTCGATGCGCCTGTGCAGCGTACTGACTTTGTAGAGTGAAAAGTCGTGTCGCGTGTGGGTCTGCAGCAGGTGGAAGATCCGATCCATCGGGCGCGTCTGCGTGTCAACGTCGTCGTGGGTATCCGGGCTGACGCTGCAATCCACGGGCGGGACTACGCAGGCAAGGATCTTCGCTGGCAAGTCCGCCGGCGAGGCGATGATGTCCGCGCACCCGGCTGCGATGGCGCTGCGCGGCATCGAGTCGAACTGAGCAGTCTCCGGCGCCTGGGCCGCGGTGAGTCCGCCGACCGCCTTGACCGCCTGCATGCCCAGGGTACCGTCGGCCCCCATCCCCGACAGCACCACGGCGACCGCGCGTTCACCCCGCGCGCTGGCCAGCGAAGAAAACAACACGTTGATCGGCAGCCTCAAGCCGCGGGGTTCGGCCGGGGCGGACAGCTGGAGGGTGTCATCCGCCACCCTGAGCTCGGTGTTTGGCGGGATCACATAGACGCAGTCCGGTTCGACCACCATGCCTTGCCTGGCCTCACGCACGGGCATCCGGGTGACGCGCTGCAGCAGTTCACTGAGCATCGCCTTCTGCGTAGGGTCGAGATGCTGAATGACCACATAGGCCATACCGCTTTTCGGCGGTACATGCTCAAGGAACTGTTCCAGCGCATGCAGCCCGCCAGCTGAGGCGCCAATGCCCACGATACGGATTTCAGGGGCTGGGGACGTTGCGACTCGAGTAGGCGTGGAGGAACTCATGTGCGCGAGATGCCTTCCATCTGTGGCTGCGGGAGGCAGATTGCCGATGACCTGATCCTGGCGCCTGGTGTGCTATCTGCGGTCCTGGCCCGAGAGCACGACAAGCAGCGCTGCGCCCCCTGGTGAGATGCTTGCCGAGAGTTGCAACGCAGGCACTGCGTCACCAGCATCCTTGAGATGGATCTGACAGTGCGCGCGCGCCGAACCTGCCTTGAGCCGCTTCATCAGTCCTGCGAGCGCGAGTTGATTTCCCTGCGGCACAAGCTCGGTGATCCTGCGTCCGGCGATCTCATTGCGCGCGACGTCAAGCAGGCTCGCCGCTTCGGCATTGGCTTCCATGACATCACCATCAAGCGAGAGCACGAGATACGCGATGGGGGCAAACTCGAACAGCGCCTTGTAGCGCGCAAGTTCTTCCCCCATCTGTTGTTCATTGGTTTCGATCTGCCGGTGTTGCAGGTCAAGCTCCACCTGGTGCACCTGCAGTTCGTGCAGCAGCTTCAGCGCGTCCCCGGCGCTTGCCGGGTCGCTTGCCAGTCTGTGCAGCAGGCTCAGGGCATCGGGACTCAGTGCCCCGCCGTGGGTCGAATTCGCCGTGCCTTCGCGCAGATGACGCTCAGCTTCGCGGCGCATCTTCTCGTAGCTGCCGGGCTGGTCGGTGGGTATGGACATTGCGATTCCGTGTCGGTAAGTGCCTGATCTTTCATGCTACTCCATTCTAAGGCGCGGCCGGCGTATAGTTGCGGAAAACGCTGACTGGAGTCATCCATGGTTCCGAAGTCACGATCACCCGCCAGGGCGCCACCGCGCCGAAAATCGCCTTGCGCCGCGGCCAAACCTGAGCCCCTCGACAACTATCTGCTCGCGGCCCTCAACGAGCAGTCCCGGCAGCGAATTCTGGCAATGCTCAAGCCCGTAGAGCTGCGTTTGGGTTCGGTGGTATATGAGGGTGGACAGGAAATCGCCCAAGTCTATTTTCCCACCGACGCCATCGTCTCACTGCTCTACGTCATGGAGGATGGCGCTTCGGCAGAGATTTCCGTCGTCGGCAACGACGGCCTGGTAGGCGTCGCCGGACTCCTGGGCGCCCACAGTTCGCCAAACCTATCGGTGGTCCAGAGTGGCGGATGGGCCTTGCGCATGTGTACCGAGGCGCTGCGCCGGGAGTTCCGCCGCGACGCCGACGTCCGCATAACGATGCTCAGATACACCCAGGCCCTGATGACGCAGATCGCTCAGACTGCAGTGTGCAACCGGCATCATACTATCGACCAGCAATTGTGCCGCTGGCTGTTGCTTTCTCTGGATCGACTGTCTACCAATCGCCTGTTGATGACTCAGGAACTCATTTCGAACATGCTCGGGGTGCGCCGGGAAGGGGTCACTGAAGCGGCCGGGAAGTTGCAGCGTCTTGGTGTGATCAGGTATCGGCGTGGCCTGATTGTAGTCCAGGATCGGCCTGCGCTGGAGAAGCTCAGCTGCGAGTGCTACCAGGTGGTGCGTCAGGAATCCGACCGTCTGCGCGCCTACGGTGACTGTGACTGACGCAAAAAAAACCCCTGAGCGTTTCCGCTCAGGGGTCAGGTATGCGTCACCCATCAGGGTTGGGGAGGTGATCGGCGGCGCATGACTCTTTTGTACGCCATCCAGCCATGCTTCTTCCGTGCGCTAGCGCACACTCGATTAACGATTGTTGCGGATGCCGGCTGAGGCCAGTGTTACGCGACGATCGGGCTGCAGGCAGGTAATGACTGCGTCGCTGCGCTCACCGTCACAGTCCCGGGCGGCGGTTTCAGGTTGTGCCGAGCCCTTGCCACTGGTGTCCACGCGACTGGCTTCGATGCCCTCGTTTCGCAGGTAGGCGCGGACGGCCTCGGCGCGTCGCTCGGAAAGTCCCTGGTTGAAGTCATCGTCACCTATCCGGTCAGTGTGGCCGGTGACCTCGATGGGATCGCTGGAGTCCGAGCGCTGCAATTCCGCGATGAAACTATCGAGTGCCTCGCGGCCTTCGGGCCGCAGTTCCGCGCTGCCGAAGTCGAACAGCAGCGTATGGGGATCGTCATTCATGCGATCACCCGGGGCGCTGCCGGCGGTGGTTCTGGCGGTGCTGCCGGTGGCTCCGGCGGGCTGACGGTCGGTTGTGCCGACGCCTTGGCCCGATGCCGTGCCTGCGCTTCCATCAGCGCCTCGGTCAGCGCTGCGCAGCTGTGAACCGGCATCCGCCCTGGCGTCGGTCTGCGCACTCTGCGCCGTGTTCAGACACGCGCTCTTGCTTGCGCCGGACTGTTCGTCACAGCGCTTGACGGCGACCGCATAGTCGGCTTCGACCTGGGCCATGGTGGCCTGCTGTCGCGTTGTCTCAGAGGGCCGGTATTCTGCCTCGAGCTTCGCCAGCTCGACGGTCTGCTTGCCTTGCGCCTCTGCGCTGCAGATGGCCTGACGAGTGCCGGTCATCGATTCGCAGGCGCGGGACGCGGCGTCGTAGTTTGATTCGATTCGATCCTGCGCTGTACGGTAGTCGCCTGCAGACATGGACTGCGCCATTGCGCCGGAGCCCAGAGCAAGCGAGACCGCAAGTGCGAGTCCGCCAAGCTTGAAATTGTTCATAATGATTCCTAGGTGAAAGAGTAAGAAAAGTACGTCTTCGGCCTTGTGCTACAGGCCCACGCATTCGCGTGATTGCAGGCCTGATGTATGGCGTTGATCTACAGTGGACCCCCGACGCAGGATGCGTCTGTCTGCTGAAGCACTGAGCGTTTTCTGGGGTATTCCCTGGGGTCTACTGCCTGTGCACCTTGCGCAGACGGCCTTCCCACTGGCAGCCTGGGTCCGCGCACTGGCAACGACGCACACGCACGAAAATATTGATCAGTCTGTCAATGAACCGTCGATGGACGCGGTAGACCGGGGCGCCGCACGCCGTGCAACGATAGGGCGATGCTGGTTGCGCGGACACTGGAATAGCTACCTGTCAACCGCGGCGGCCCATGCGCCAGGTCGCGGCGGCAACCTTCGCCGATAGGCATTGACGCCTGCGGCATAGCACTCGCAGGCGGCACCCTCAAGATCCGCGCGGGAAAGCACCCTGATTCGCCGTGTGGTGTGGTCAATCAGTCCGCGCTGCCGGAGTTCACCGGCGGCGATCGTCAGAGCAGCTCTGCCGACCCCGAGCATGCGCGCCAGGACACTGATTTCAATTTGCTCGCCGGGCAAGCGATCATGCGTCATCAGCAGCCGGCTGGCGAGACGTGCCGGTACCGTATGGAAAGTGTTGCAGGCGGTCTTCTGGGCAAGCTGCTCGATCAGTACGTATAGATAAAGCTCAACGATGTGTCGCAGGGCCGGACTGCTACGCAGCTGTGATTTGAAGCGTGCCGTCGGGATGCGCAGCGCAGTGCCGGCGCCGTGGACCACGGCGTGCACCGGGTTGCTGCTGATCTCCAGCGCCAATGTGGCGCCAAGCATGCCTTCGCGACCGATCATGCCCATCTCGATCGCCGGATTCCCGCGAACTTTCTTGACCAGTGAGATCAGGGCGGTCATCGGGAAGTGGACGTGCTCCAGCGGCTTGCCGGATTCACACAACACATCACCGGCGCACAGCGTCACCGGCGTGCACTGTTCCAGCAAGCCGTGACATTGCTCGCGTGGCAGTTCGTCGATAAGTTTGTTGAGGACGAGTGCACGGGATGGCGGCGCCAATGCAGTCTCCTTGAGTTCAGCAATCTTCAAGATTCAGTGTGTTCGAAGAACGGATGAATGTCTGTTCGATACAGCACGCATCGCCGCAGAGGCGATATGATGCACAGCCATGAATCGACAATTGCGACAAGGTGGTCGGATCAGCGTCTGGTTGGCCTGGGTCACGGGTGTGCTGGTCGCCCTCGGGGCGGTCGTTTTTCTGGCGTTCCACCTGAGCCCCTTCCGTCGTCGCGGCTGATAAGGCGGGCCTTCGCTGGCGGGGGGGGGGGCCGTGGCGAAGCGCTGGACCCCAGGGTGCCGGAGCGTGTCTGGGCGCAGCGTCACCAGCAGTATTTGCCAGGCGACCCGGACGCCTACCTGGATGTGTTCTACCCGGCGGCGCTACCCCCGGGACGGCGCTTGCCGACCGTGGTCTGGAGTCATGGTGGTGCGTACATTTCCGGCGACAGGCAGCATATCGCCAATTACGCGCGGATTCTGGCCGACCGCGGATTCACCGTTGTGACCGTGGGCTATTCGCTGGCGCCCCGGTCGACCTATCCAACGCCCATTCGGCAGGTCAACTCAGCCCTTGCCTACCTGGTTGAGCATGCCGATCGCCTGCATGTCGATCCGCAGAGACTGTTTCTGGCGGGGGACTCTGCGGGTGCACATATCTCCGCCCAGCTCGCGACCATGATCACGGATCCTGATTATGCGAGGCGGCTGGACATCGTCCCGACCATCACCCCTGCACAACTGGCGGGTGTACTGTTGTATTGCGGCCCCTACAGCGTTCATACGGTTGGCGAGGGGGCATTCGGGCAGTTCATGCGCACGGTACTCTGGGCCTACAGTGGCGACCGGAACTTCCGCGAAAACGACTATTTCGCGCTGGCGAATATCACCGAGCACGTAGGCCGTGAGTTCCCCCCGGCCTTCATCTCCGCAGGCAATGCCGATCCCTTGTTGCCGCAGTCGCTGGCGTTGGCACACCGGCTGCAGGCGCTGGGTGTGGTGGTCGACGCACTATTTTTCGACGAAGACCATATGCCGCCGCTGGGACATGAATATCAGTTCCTGCTGGAACTCGATGCCGCCGAACTGGCGCTGGAACGTTCGGTGGCGTTTCTGACGCAGCATGCTGCGGCGCAGGAATAGAAACAGTCACTATATCCGTTGCCCCGGCATCTGTATCACTGCCGGGGATGAAGAAGAAATGCCGCTGCCGGGTGCTCCGGCAGCGGCATCCGACTGGCTGCAGTGTTGCTGGGACCGCGTCAGCGGCTAGTGTTCGTGCCCGGTCGGTATTGCATCGACGGGCTCCTCAAAGGCGATGAACAGCACGCACGGCTCACTGGAGCGACACTCCGCCGAGTGCGGCAGTCTCGCAGGTCCATAGGCGTAAGTGCCCGCACGCATCACGACGGGGTCATGATCATCGTAGAACACGTGGAACTCGCCCTGGACAAGCACCATCCGCTCAGCCGATGTATGCCAATGATGCGCTACGGTGCTGTTGCCCGGTAGCCGGAAAAACACGTCGGCATTGAGTTTCGTCGGATCTCCTTGAAGAACGGCGAGGGCGCAACCCTCAGGCAGAAAATCCGGGCAGGCACCCCACTGCAACGCCGGGTCGTCGGCCGTCCAGGTGACAACCTTGTCCGCGCTCCAGGTGAGCGCCATCGGCATCAGCAGCAGTGCAATTGCGACAAGGGCGTGGTTGGTGGGTATCTTGAATTTGAACATGACCTACCTCCAATCATTGTGGTAGCAGCCGGTCGTGTAGGTAGTGATCCTAGGTTATGCAATTTGCGTTGTCACGAGACGGGTCGTACCTGCGTCGGGCACCCGGTCGTACGCACGGGATCGAGCGGTAGCAGGACGACAAACGCGGACTGCGTCGCGAGCCCTGATACTGTCCGGTCAAAGTGTCGCTTCCTGTTTGTTCGCAGTTTCCTTGCGTCCAGAGTCCGTGGATGCCAGTTCATTGCAAGAAGTTTATGCCGGTTGGCTCACTGTTGCGCGGTCTGGCGAGTGAGTGTTTTCTCTATTAAAAGGCATAAATTTCGCATGTTTGACAGTGCGTGGGATTGGGCGTAAGTAAATGAGTCGCATGACTCGTGGGGAGGATTGCCATGAAGCGCACTACCAGTATTTTTCTTATTGCTCTGGTTGCCGTGGTCGCGTTTGTCGGCCTGCGCAGTTTTTCGCCCTCGGCTCCGTCCTCAGTGTCGTCCGCCGACGCCGCTGATGCACTGCCCGATCTGGCACCCGTGGGTGCAACCCTGCTGAAGGGGCTGGGCGATTACACGATGCCCGTGACAAGTTCGCACCCGGACGTGCAGAGGTGGTTTGATCAGGCCTTGATGCTCACCTACGGCTTCAATCATGATGCGGCCGAGCGTTCTTTCCTGAAGGCCGCCGAGCTCGATCCACAGTGCGCGATGTGCTGGTGGGGCGCCTCGCTGGTGCTTGGTCCGCATGTCAATGCGGCGATGGATCCGGCCAACAATGCTGCAGCCTATGAGCGCCTTCAGGTGGCACGTTCGCTCGCCGGCCAGGTCACCGAGCGGGAACGTGCATTCATCGAGGCGCTGGCCGCACGATACCAGACCGACACACCGGAGGATCGCACGGCACTGGACGAGGCTTACGCCAAAGCCATGGCAGAGGTGGCACGCGCATATCCCGATGATGTAGATGCCGGCACGCTGTATGCTGAAGCGCTGATGAACCTGCAGCCCTGGGACTTCTGGCACGAAGATGGTTCGCCCAAGGGCAATACGCCGGAGATCCTGAGCGTGCTGGAAGGCGTGATGGCGCAGGCACCGGATCATGCAGGCGCTCTGCACCTTTATATCCACGCCGTCGAGGCGTCCGATGAACCCGAGCGTGGCGTCGCCGCCGCCGATCGCCTGCGTGACCTGATTCCCGGCTCCGGTCACCTGGTCCACATGCCGTCGCATATCTATGCGCGTGTCGGTCGCTGGCGCGACGCCGCCGACGTCAACCGTGACGCGATCAAGGCCGACGATGCCTATCTGGCCATCTGCAGGCCGCCGATGGGCGTCTACCCGTTGGGCTACGTGCCGCATAATCACCACTTCCTGTGGTTCGCGACGACCATGATCGGCGACAGCGCCACGGCGCTTGCGGCGGCCGAAGCCACCGCCGAACGCACCAGCGATCCGGATCTGATGCGCGCACCCGGGTTGTCCGTGATGCAGGACTTTGCGTTGACGCCGCTGTTTGCCCGCGTGCGTTTCGGTCGATGGGAAGAGGTTGTCGCCACTCCGCAGCCGGCGGCGGATCTGCCGTACATGAATGCGATGTGGCATTACGCCCAGGCGATCGCTGCGCTGCGCGGTGAACGCATGGACGCCGCCGTTTCGCACCATGAATCGCTGCAGACGCTGGCAGTCGATCCGGCGCTGGCGCAGATGCTGGTGTTCGATCGCTATCCCTTGAGTGTTGCCGTGGAAGTCGCCGAACGCGTGGTTGCCGCGGAAGTCGCTGCCGCCGCGGGCGATCGCGCCGCCGGGATCAGGATCCTGCGAGAAGCCGCAGTGCTGGAGGATGCCATCCCCTACGACGAGCCGCCGGGCTGGCACCAGCCGGTACGCCAGATTCTCGGCGCGATGCTGCTGGCTGATGAACAGGCGGCCGAAGCCGAGGCGGTGTATCGCGCTGAGCTGCAGCGTAACCCAGAGAACGGCTGGTCGTTATTCGGCTTGATGCAGGCGCTCGAGGCGCAGGGTCGCGATGCGGATGCCGCCGAGGTCGAAGCGCGCTTTGAACAAGCCTGGGCAGATGCGGATATCGAGCTGAGCGCCTCGGCGTTCTGATGCCTCTACAGGGCGCCCGGCAGGCCGGCGAGGTCGCCGGCCAGGGCGCCGACATCCAGGGGCTGGATGAAGTACCCGGCCACGCGGGCCTGCGGATCGATCAGTGCCACGGCTGTGGAGTGGTCGATCGTGTAGCGCCCTGCGCTTTGTGGCACCCGTACAAAGCCGAAGCCCAGGCTGTCACACAGGCGGGCAAGTTCGGAATTGCTGCCGGTTACCGCGATAAAGTCAGGGTCGAAATAACCAACGTAGTCGGCAAGGACGCTTGGCGTGTCGCGCTCGGGATCCACGCTGACGAACAGTGTCTGCAGCCGTGAGGTCGTAGTCTCATCGAGTCGTGCCTTGGCCGCATGGATGACTGCCAAGGTCACAGGACACGCGTCCGGGCAGTGCGTGAAGCCGACGAACACCAGGCTCCAGCGTCCCTTGAGATTTTCTCGTGTGAACGCAGCGCCTGATACGTCTTGCAGTGAGAACGCCTCAAGCGGCTGCGGGATGGCAAGCGCCGTGCCCGAGCTCAGCGCCAGCTCGTTCGTGCCCAGGTCGGCGCGCTCAAGGGCCAGCCATGCCAGTGTGGCGATGGCGCCAAGCAGGCCTGCCAGAATCTTAGTGCGCAGCGGCATCAACGAACATCCCCGGCACCCGGCTCAACAGGCCGGAAGCCGTGCCGAAACCCTCTGAGGCTATCCTAGCAATACAGATTCATGACGTCGATGACTCGAACTTCGTGTACTCAGGTTTTCGCATCGTCGCTGCGTGCCCACGGGATCGGCGGAGGCGCCAGCCGCGGCCGTTGCGCGTTGACCACGCGCCCGAAGCGCGCATCCTCGGCATTCCAGTCGCGCTGTGCCTGTTCGATTTCCGCGCGGCTGTGGCCGACGAAGTTCCACCAGATGGTGATTTCCTCGTCCAGCGGTTTGCCACCGATGAGCAGTGCGCGTCCCTCGCCAAGTGTTTCGATGTCGACCGCTTCGCGCGCGATACCCAGATAGGCGAGCTCGTCGGTCTCGAATCGCTCGCCGTCGATGCGCAGTGCGCCCTCCAGCGGCAGGA
>JAFIFN010000236.1 GCA_020832005.1 Gammaproteobacteria bacterium
CACGAAGCGGCGCTGGCCGCCGACGGCAAGGCGATCCACGCGATCAACAAGTAGGCTGGCGTCAAGCAGGCCGGCGTGCGTCAGGTCTGCACGTCAGCCTGACGCACGCACGCCGTCAGAGCTGGCCCTGCACGGAGTCAAAGCTCGCCCGTTACGTCATCAGAGCTGGCCCTGCACGGTGTCGGCAATGTCCTGGTATCGCGCATAGTTGTGGGCAAGGGCCTCGCTGCCCTCGCCACGCTGCAAGCGGGCGTTGCGCAGCTGCTGCTTCACCCACTGGTACTCGGCCCAGTTGCCGCCACCGGCCTTGACCGTTTCCATCTCGATCGTGTTAAGACTGATGACGCTGCCCATCCCCTGGAACATCCTGGCAACGTCTGCGGCCGAGGCCGAGCGACCCTCGGCTTCTTCCATTTCTTCGCCCAGCCGCTCCAGGCGGGCCGTCTCTTCTTCATAGGTCAGACGCGTCTTGCGCATGACGTCGGCCACCCACTCGGCCTGCTGCCGGGTCACCTTACCGTTGCCTGGAGGCTCGTAGCGGTCCTCGTTCGCCCTGGCCACGAGGTCGGCCTGGCGGCCGATCTCGCCAAACATGCCCGAGGTTCCTGTGGTGGCGCGATCGCCGATGCGCTCGCCGGGGACATGTGTGGTCCGATCGCCCATGCCAATCGCCGATCCGACGACAAGGCTGACGACAATGACGGCCACCAGGGACACGACGAAGTGCAATACCCGTTTGCCCTCGGGCACCTGCCATGCCAGCGGCACGATCTTGTACAGGAACACCAGCGAGACGATGCCGCCGGCCAGCGAAATCAGACCACCCACCCAGGGCACGGCCGCACCGATGATGCCGGCGATCCAGGCCGGAATTGCCACTAGCGACATCGCGGCAAAGGCTCGCGAGAAATCGGGCTGGCCTTCAAACACGCCAGCGAGGAAATTGAACACCGCGACTGCGATCGCAAAGCTGATGCAGGCAAACACCAGCCCGAGCACCAGCGCTGCAAACCAGTTCCCGCCGATGCCGTACGGCGCCATCGTCCCCATCATGCGTGACAGGAGCAGGCTCAAGACGACATTGGCCAGGATCATCGGCCCGGTCAGCACGAGCAGGGTCTGCTGCCAGCCAGGGTTCTCCCCAAGGTAGCTGTGCCAGGTTTCAGTCGGTTGCAACAATCCGCCCTTTACGAGCTCGAGTGTTTTATTGAAATCGACTTTCATGGGGGCTTCTCCTCGTGTGGCTCTTAGTGGGCTTATCTCGGAGTGGGTGACACTATAGAGCATCGGGGGATTCGTGGAATGCTTGCAGCGAAGCCCGGGAGATCGGACTGCCGTACCGAATCGGACCTGCAGTTTTTGCCAGTACTCATCCATAAAGCACAATTAAAACATTGCCTTAAGTGGTTTTTGCTGGCATGATACTGTTTATCCATACAGTTCTTTCCCGAGGTGCCGCCATGGCTGCGCCCAATGTCTGGTACGGCGAGCCCGAGGTCCCCGAAGATGTCCCCCAGCGCGAGCACCTGGAGCGGCGCATCACCGAGCTGGCGGCCCATGTGCATGCCGCCACCGCCCAGCTGCTGTCACTTGTACGCGCCTATGACGAACTGGACGGCTGGGCGGGTACGGGGGCGAAGTCCTGTGCCCACTGGCTGAACTGGAGCTGCGGGATCTCGCTGGGTGTGGCCCGCGAGAAAGTGCGCGTGGCCCATGCGCTGGGTGGCCTGCCGCTGATCAGCAAGTGCTTCGATCATGGCGAGCTGTCCTATTCGCAGGTCCGGGCGCTCACCCGCGTGGCAAAGCCTGAGAACGAAGAACTGCTGCTGCACTGGGCGCAGCGCTCGACGGCTGCGCAGCTGGAGCGGCTGGTGAGTGTGATCCGGCGTTGCGGCGGGGATGTGAATGCATCGGTGCAGTCGGGTAATCCGGCTGACTGGGCTGTGCCGGATCGCAGGCTCGATACCTGGTACGACGATGACGGTTTTCTGAACCTGCGCGCGCGGCTGCCGGGTGATGAGGGCGCGGTCTTTTTGAAAGCCCTGGAGATCGCCCGCGAGCAGCTGTGGCGTCAGGCCAAGGCTGCCAGCCCGGAGACGGCGGCGACAGATCCTGTGGCGAGGTGGGAGAACAGTCGGTGTGAGGACACGCTGTTGCCGACTGAGGCGACTGAAGTCATTGAGTCAGATGAATGGCTTGATGCGAAGGCGCCAGACCAGCACGATGCGCTCAACAAACTGAACGATCCAAATGAGAATGATTCCATAAACGTCTCCGCGGAGTTTCCGTATGAGCTTGCCGAGGCCCCCCTGCCTGAGGCGCCTGCGCTGCGGGCCATGGCGCTGGGCGTGCTGGCGCGCTCCTTTATAGGTGGGCAGGCACAGGCGCAGTCAAAGCTACACCCAAAAGCAGAGTCAAAAACACAGACCGAGCCCGTCATTCCCCGCCCCTTGGGCGAACACTTCCAGGTCCAGGTCCATCTCGACCTGCGCCAACTGCGCCCGGAACACAAAGAACCGCTGCCGGCCCACGCCGGCCACACCCACGACTGCCCGCTGTCGGAAAAGACCTTAAAGCGCCTGAGCTGCGAGGCCAGTCGCGTCGCCATCATCCATGGCGAGCAGGGTGAGATCCTCTCGGTAGGCCGACGCAGCCGCGGCATCCCGCCTGCGCTGCGCCGGGCCTTGAGAGCCCGTGACCAGGGCTGCCGGTTCCCCGGCTGCAGTGAACACCGCCATGTCGAGGCCCACCATGTCGAGCATTGGGCGCAGGGTGGAGAGACCGCACTGTCCAACCTGGTGGAGCTGTGCCATCACCATCACCGGCTGGTGCACGAGGGTGGCTTCGGTATCCGCGCCAAGGCGGATGGCGAGGTGGTGTTTATCGATCCGAAGGGTGAGGAGATCGCAGCTTCAAGACCTCGTCCATCCCTGCCCGCCGATCCGGTCCGAAGCCTTCGCCACCGCCAGCGTCACCTGGGCATCGACTGGCGCAGCTGCCGCAGCGGCTGGACCGGCGAGCCGCTGAACGTCAACGATGCGATCGCAGCGCTCGAGAGTCGCGGGTGGTTGAGGTCGGCGAATTGAAGTCTAGTCGCCGTTCTTGCGCTCACCAGGCAATCATCGCTCAACTGAATTATCCGGCAAAAGTGCCGCAGTACATTCCGGCGTTTCGGCCGTCCAATTGTAGTTAGACCACGCGGTAGCGAGGTCATGAGGCGATTTGCGACAGAAGATCCGATCCAAGCTGACGGTGCGATGCTTTTGCGGGAACTGCGCATGCGACCTTGGCGTGAGCTTCTACAAATGCCCGCGCACCAGATTGTGCCGCTCGCATCTGGCTGTAAAGGGACACTGTCGGTCTGGCGCGATCTCCTCCAAGGTGAGAAAGTCAGGGTTGTTGTACAAACCTATGTTCCGGGGAGACTCGGCTCAGCCAAAGTGGTTGCAGACGGATTCTCAGTATCGATGGAAGGGGAGGTCACTGACTTACGTGATGAAGATCTGTGGGGCTTCATGTGAACGCGAGGCCTAACTCCGCACTGCAGCCGAC
>JAFIFN010000001.1 GCA_020832005.1 Gammaproteobacteria bacterium
GTGCCGAAGCAGGCTGATGTGCCGAAGCAGGCTGATGTGCCGAAGCAGGCTGATGCGCCGAAGCAGGCTGATGCGCCGAAGCAGGCCGATGCGCCGAAGCAGGCCGATGCTAATACTTCGATTCCCGCTGAAGCCCCCAACGCGCGTGCCGCCGAAAGCGCTGCTGCCTACCAGCGCAGCCTTGAGCGCGCACGGCAGCAAGCCGAAGAGGCAGGGGGTGGAAATCTTGGCAATGGCAGCAAACGCGAACGCCCTGCCGCGCAGGCCGATCTGCCGCTGAATGCTCCGGAGTCTCAGGGCCGCAAAGCCGACGCCTCCCAGGACAAGGACCGGGCCGAGCGCAACTCGGAGTCTTGAACCAGCAGGGCGAGGCTTGCGCCTTCAGCCCTGCCGCGTCGTCAGGCGGCTGGCGAGTTCGGCCATCAAGCCCTCGCTGGCCTGCTCAAGCAGGTCGAGTACGTGTTCGAACCCGTTCGCGCCGCCATAGTACGGGTCAGGCACCTCGCGCACATCCAGTTCGGGGGCAAGGTCGAGAAACAGTCTGAGCTCCGCGCGCGCGTTGTCCGGTCTTAACCGGCGCAGCGCGTGCAGGTTCTGCAAATCCATCGCCAGCACCAGGTCAAAGTTCTGGAAATCCTCCACTTCGACCTGGCGCGCGCGAAGATCATCAAGGACGATGCCGCGACGGGCCGCTGCGGTGATGCTGCGCTGATCCGGCGGGTCACCGATGTGATAGCCGTGCGTCCCGGCAGAATCCAGCCTGACCGGCAGGTGCGCAAATCGCCGCTGAAGATGATGGCGCACCATACCATGTGCACTGGGCGATCTGCAGATATTGCCCATGCAGACGAAAAGTACGCTGAACTCGCTGGTCGCCATTGTGTAGATTATGCGGGCTGCTGTCGTTGGCCGCCGTCCGCACCGCCGTGCAGGGCGATGATGAGCTCAGCCTCGCCACGGGACACGCCTGTGCGCGCGAGGATCTCATCGAGGCTCGCGCCCTGCTGGGCGTGGCGAATGGCCTGGAAATAGGGGCCGGCATCGGCATCACGCATCATCAGTTGTTCCTGCTGGCGTGACAGCAACGTGACCCGCTCTTCGAGCTCGAGCTCAAGACGTCGCGTCTGGTGGCCATCGTCATGGACATCGCGCAGCACCCGCTGAATCGCGTGCACTTCGCCCTGCAACTGATCGATCCGCTCGGCCATCGCCGAGACCCGCGCGTGGACGCGAAAATAACTCCAGCACATCACCGCCGCAAGCAACAGCAGGCAAAGCCCCCAGAGCAGGTAGATCAGCTGCGCGTTATCCAGCGAAACAGTCATGCGTATTCGTCGATGAGACTTCCCGGCTCGCCTGACTTCGGATTGTCATCCAAAACGTCGGACTTGTCATTATTCGCGGGCAGCACACGCGGTTCATGCTCATCTTCACGCGGCTCCCGGTCATAGGTCTCAGGCCGACGTATGCGCCTGACAGGGGCAAGTGGGCGAATTACCGGATAGTCGTTGACCTTGCGCATGTGCCTGCCTCCGTCATGGCCGGTGCTGGCGCTCAGGCGGCAAGCTGCGTGAGGCCTGAGCGATGCAGCAGGAACGCGATCTCGCCTCCTAGCGTCACAGTACCGCGCACCTGTGACACCGTCGGTTCGACCCCGGCCGCAGGCGCGGGATCCAGGGCCTCGCCATTGACGTGCACGATATCTTCGACCGAATCCACGAGCACTGCAATCGCATCGCCATCATCGTCGAGCACCAGCATACGCGCGCCGGGGCCGTCGGCCTTGCCGGGCAGGCCCAGTACACGCCGGGCATTGATGACGCTCACGACGCTGCCGCGAAGATTGATCACGCCTAGCACCTCTGCCGAGGCACCCGGTACTGCGACAATGGCCGGAGGAGAAATGACCTCGCGAACGGTAACGATCTCGATGAGGTAACACTCACCCGATACCCTGAAGGCTATGCATCTCTCACCATGGACAGGGGCCTGCTTGCCTGGGTGATCTGCATCCAGCAGCACCCGGGCATCGAGCATGGCCCGATAGACCGCATCAGACGACATGGCTGGACTCCTGGGCAAGTAACGCCTCGATCGAGGTCCTCACAGTCGGGGCCCTGCGGCGAACGGCTCGTCAGCGTCGCGCGCCGTGTCCGCACGCATACCCTGGCCACTGGGATCATCAAGTGCCCGAACGCGATTGGCCATGACCACAATGACCACTCGGCGATTCTCCGACTGGCCAACCTCGGTATTGTTATCTCCTACCGGACGAAACTCACCGTAGCCCACTGCCGCAAGTTGCCGTGGATCCACACCGGCAGCATTGAACATGCGCACGACCGTGGAGGCGCGGGCGGCGGACAGCTCCCAGTTGGACGGGAAGCGCTCGGTACTTATCGGTCGAACATCCGTATGGCCTTCCACCTGGACGCGAGTGTTTTTGCCCGAGAGAATCTCTCCGACGCGATAGACGATCGGCTGGGACTGGGAGGACAGCTCGGCACTGGCACTGTCGAACAGCACGCTCGTATTGATCTCGATCTCGATCCAGAACTCGTCACGACGTATTCGTACGAGATCCTCATCGATGAGCAGCTCGAGCGCTTCTTCCAGCGCATCGCTGATATCACGAATCATCTCGGCGGCCGCTTCAACTTCCAGCGGAGAGAAGCCGCTGCTGCGCAAGAGCTCCCAGTCACGATCTTCAGTGCGGTCATGCGCCAGCAGATCCAGCGCCTCGATTTCCAGGGGCACCAGGGTGCGAAGTTCGCGCAGGTCGATGTTCTGCGGAGACCGCGACACCTCGCCGATCTGGATTGGCTCCAGCGACTTTGGCGGCGAGCGGAATGCCGCCACCAGCGAGTCTGACAAGATACGATACTTGCCCTCGTTGACCGATGACAGCGCGTACATCACGACGAAGAAGGCCAGCAGCAGCGTCACCAGGTCTCCGTAAGGGATTGCCCAGGCCTCGTGATTGACATGATCCTCGTGGCGCCGACGTCGACTCATGTCCCGCGCTCGATGAAATACCCACGCAGCCTTGTCTCGATGCTGCGTGGATTGTCTCCGCGGGCGATACTGACCAGCCCGTCGATGATGAGTTCACGCTCGCTGCTGGCCGACTGGATGATGCCCTTGAGCTTGTTACCGATCGGCAGAAAGATCAGGTTGGCGGAGGCGATACCGTAGATCGTCGCCACGAAAGCCGTAGCAATACCGACGCCGAGTCGCTCGGGCTCTGCCAGGTTCTGCATCACCGCCATCAGGCCAAGTACGGCACCGATAATGCCAAGCGTTGGCGCATAGATGCCCAGGCTCTCGAAGACCTTTGCACCCTGCTGGTCGAACTGCTCGCGTGTCGAGAGTTCCACGTCCATGATATGACGAATGGTTTCGGGTTCAGCACCATCGGCGAGCAGCATCAGGCCCTTGCGCATGAACTCATCGGCCTCCTGCTCGGCAATGGTCTCGAGTCCCAGCAAGCCCTCGCGACGAGCCACCTGGCTCCAGGAGATCACCTGCTGGAGGACCTTCTCGCTATCGCGCTCCGGAGAGACGAATATCCACCGCAGGATGCGGAAACCGTGCACGAACACGCGTAGACGCACCTGCAGCATGACAGCAGCAAACGTGCCGACGATGACGATGATGAAGGCCGCCCCGTTCCACAGCGCAGCCAGACCACTGCCCTTTAGCACTGATCCACCAAGGATAGCGACCAAGCCGAGCACGATGCCTATGATGCTTAGAATATCCATGGCACAGACCTAAACGGTCGACTCCAGATTCGCCGAGGGCCTGTCCGCCGGCAATGCGTTGCTCGGATCATCGCCTTCCGTGAGGTGCCACCAGTTTGCATACAGACTAGGCACATCGATGATCAATGCGATATCTCCATCCCCTGTAATGGTTGCACCTGCGAAGCCAGGCAGGTCCTCCAGCCTGCGGCCCAAAGGCTTGATAACGACCTCCTCCTGACCGAGCAGGCGATCCACTATCAGACCAACGCGACGATCTCCGGCGTTTGTGATCAGCACCGATTGCATGGCTGGCGGAGGTTTCTGCGACCTGAGCCAGCGATACAGATCCAGCAACGGCAACAACTCTCCGTGTCGCGACAGTACGCTACGACCATCCATGATCGTACGCTCGCCGGGATCCAGCTCGATGACCTCGTCGATCACCGGCAATGGCAGTGCAAAGCGCCTGTCGTCGACCGTCACCATCAAGGTCGGCAGAATGGCAAGCGTCAGCGGCAGACGAATAATCACCCGCGAACCACGGCCAGCCTCGGAGTGCAGCGCAACGGTCCCATTGATGCGCGTAATCTGAGTCCTGACCACGTCCATACCCACGCCACGGCCGGACACCTCGCTGACCGCCTCGCAGGTGGAAAACCCCGCCATGAAAATCAACTGGAGTACCTCTTCGTCGGGCATCTGAAGCGCGGTACGACTGTCAACGAGCCCTCTCTCGACAGCCTTTCGACGGATCGTCTCAGGGTCCATGCCAGCACCGTCGTCACTGACAATGATGACGATATGGCTGCCTTCCTGGCGGGCCGTAAGCACGATGCGCCCGACGGCCGGCTTGCCTGCTGCCTCACGCATGTCGGGCAGCTCGATTCCATGATCAACTGCGTTTCGAACCAGGTGGACGAGCGGGTCGCTGAGACTTTCAACCATACCCTTGTCGAGTTCTGTGCCCTCACCTTCCATGACCAGCTCGACCTGCTTGCCAAGCCGCCGCGCCAGGTCACGTACCACGCGGGTGAAGCGGCCGAACACCTTGCCCACCGACACCATGCGCAGGCGCATCACGGAGTTCTGAAGATCCGAGGTCACCAGGTGAAGTTGCGCGAGAGCCTGTTGAATCTTCTCGTCGCGTACCCGGGTCCGTAGTGCCGCCAAACGGTTGCGCACAAGGACCAGCTCGCCGACCTGATTCATCATGCTGTCGATTCGCACCGCTGCGACGCGCAGCGTCAACTCAGCCGGGTCACGAATATTGTTCTGTGCTCCAAGGGCGCTTTCAGGGGCGCTCGCCAGCGTCTTTTCCGCCGCCTCAGCACGAGGCGTACCGCGCGCCTGGATCTGGTCGAGTAATGCGTCGAACTCATCCTCGCTAATGGTGTCTGCGCTAGTCGGCTCCATGCTGGATCCGGATACCATGGTGTCGTTCGGGCAGCGCTCCAGCACGTCGGATCCCCGGTGGGCTGGCAGCGGCGCTGCAACCGCCGGCTGTTCGTGACCTTCGACGGGGAGTAGCCCCGTAAGCAACGCGCGCAAGGCTGCGAGGACCTCCGGGTCCGGGTCCTGAGGCTGGACGCCGACCCGAATCTCGTCGAACATGCGCTTGACCTCATCAACCGCCAGGAGCACCGCATCCATGACCACGGCGTCCAGCGGGCGCAGACCGGAGCGGGCGGTATTGAGCACCTCTTCGGCCTCGTGGCAGATCTCCACCAGCGGGGTGAGCCCGAGAAATCCGGCACCGCCCTTCACCGTATGGAAGGCTCGAAACACCGCGTTGAGCAGACCGACATCGTCGGCACGGCCCTCAAGACCCACGAGCTGGCCATCCAGGCCATCGATGAGTTCACCGGCCTCGATAATGAAATCCTGGAGTAGCTCGGCATCCATATCGATTTCCCTTCGTTGCCTCGCTCATGAAGCGCCTGGCGCCTCAGAGCCCCATGTCCGAAAGCAACGCGTCAACGTCGTGTTGGCCCCTGACCACCGATGCCTGACGATTGCCAGACCAGGCCGCACCGCGGCCACGATCAGCACGACTGTCGGGCGGCAGCCTAGGTGCCGACGCAGGAACTGGCATGGCGGAGCTCGCGACATGGCGCTCCAGCTTGGGCTTCAATACATCCATGCGCTCAGCCTGCCAGCGCCAGTCGCTCGAAGATTTTCTGGATCTTCTGCTCCAGAGTCTGGGCGGTGAACGGCTTGATCACATAGCCGTTGACCCCTGCCTCGGCCGCCTGGACGATCTGCTCACGGCTGGCCTCGGCGGTCACCATCAGCACCGGCAGATCACGCAGGTTCGGATCGGCGCGCACGTGACGCAGCAGTTCGATGCCAGGCATATGTGGCATATTCCAGTCGGTAACCAGAAGATCGATGTCGCCGGCCTTGAGAAGCGGCAACGCAGTCTGACCGTCATCTGCCTCCAGCGTATTGGAGAACCCGAGTTCGCGCAGGAGGTTCTTGATAATCCGACGCATCGTCGAAAAGTCATCGACGATCAGGATTCTCATTGACTTATCCACTAGGTACTCCACGCGTTGGCAATCCGGTCATGGTCACCCGCAAATACGGTATCGCCAGACTGCATCAGGCCATGACCTCGTCCAGTTCCCACTCTCCCAGGCGTGCGCGCAGCCTTGTCAGGGCCTGGCCATGAATCTGGCAGACCCGCGACTCGGTCACACCCAGGACCTCGCCGATCTCCTTGAGATTGAGTTCATCGTCGTAGTAGAGCGACAGCACCAGCTGTTCGCGCTCCGGCAGGCTCTCGATGACCTGTACCGCAGTTTCGGCGAACTTGTGACGCATGCACTCACGCGCTGGATCGCCGCCCACACCACCGATACTGTCATCGAAGCTGCCTGAATCCTCGTAGAGCTCCTCAAGACTGAATACTCGTGCTTCGGCGACCTTCTGCACCATTGCGTGATAGGTATCGGCATCGACGCCAAGCTCAGCTGCGATCTCGGCGGGTGTCGCCTCGCTGCCCGTTCGCCGCTCAACAGCGCGAACCGCCTCGGAGATCTGGCGGTTGTTGCGATGACTCGAGCGCGGTGCCCAGTCCTGCCGCCGGACCTCGTCGAGCATCGCGCCACGGATTCTGATGCCAGCGTAGGTCTCAAAACTTGCACCATGTGATTCATCAAACAGCCTGGCCGCCTCCAGCAGACCCAGCACTCCGGCCTGGATCAGGTCATCCACCTGCACCGAGGCCGGCAGGCGCCCGAGCAGGTGATAGGCGATTCGCCGCACCAGGTCCATGTGCTGCGTGACCAGCAGATCACCCTCGCTATGCCGCTTAGCCGCGTACATCGGCCACATCCAGCGACGGCGCGTGTACGGTCGCAGCCTGCAGTACGCGCTCGAGGAAGAAGCTCGGCTGACCACCGAATTGCTCTCTCACGGACCACTTATCGGCACGTACTGCCAATTCCTTGAATGCCAGGGCGGAAGGACTGCCTGGGAAGGCCTGGACGACGGACTTCTGGCTGCGTACCGCACGCCGCAGGTAGTCATCCTGAGGCACATGGCCGGCATAGCCGATCGCAACATCGAGAAACCGGTCACAGACAGTCAGCAGTTTGTGGTGGAGCTTGCGCCCCTGCTCGGCTGAAGCGACACCATTGGCCAGCACCTGGAAGCGCCGTACGGCTCGCTCCTGCGACATGACCTTGATCAGCGCATAGGCATCGGTAAGCGAGGCGGGCTCATCACACACCACCACCAGGACCTCGTGGGCTGCCTGGCAGAAACCCAGCACGCTGCCATCGATGCCAGCCGCGGTATCGACGATGAGCACATCGACGCTGAAGGGCAACATCGAAAACGCACTGATCAGACCACTGCGCTCGCGCTCACCAAGACTGGCCATGCGGCTGACACCCGAAGATGCCGGCACGATTTTCACACCCTCGGGTCCTGCGAGCAGGATGTCCTCGAGATCCAGCTCGCCATTGAGCACATGCGAGAGATCCGCGCGCGGCTTGAGACCAAGCATCACATCGACATTGGCCAGTCCGAGGTCGGCATCCAGCAGCAGCGTTTCGCGTCCAAGTTTGGCCATCGCCACGGCGAGATTCACCGAGACATTGGTCTTGCCGACCCCGCCCTTACCACTGGTCACGGCGATGACTTTCACTGCACCTTGCCCTGCCAGCCGACGCAATCCGTGCGCCTGGTCCAGTACGTCAGGCGCTTGCATTGGCAGCCTCCCGGAAGGTCGCAGGCTGGCGACCGAAAACCCCTGGCGGAGCGCGTCCCGAGTCTGCGGGCGTATCGACATCCCCGGCCCAACCCAGCAGGTGAATCACGCGCGCCAGCTTGAGATCCTCGGGCACACGCTGGCCTTCACTGAGCCACAGCGCAGGCAGACCTGACTCGATCAATGCGCTGACGGCCGCCCCCAGTCCCGGACACTCATCGAGCTTGGTCAAGGCCACACCGGCCAGCGCCTCGCCGCCAAAGAAACGCACGGCGTCGCGCATCACCTGCAGCTGCATATTCGCGGGGAGCACGAGCACGCGCTTGAGGCCCTCGACATCGCTGAGACGCCCCAGGGAATCGGCCAGCCGGCAATCACGCGGTGCCATGCCGGCGGTATCGATCAGCACCAGACGACGATCGCGCAATTCGGCGAGCTGCCGCGACAGATCCTCGGCATTGTCTGCCCGACGCACGGGCACGCCCAGGATCGCACCATAGGCGTCCAGCTGACGCTGTGCGCCGACACGGAAATTATCAGTGGAGATCAGCGCCAGCGAGTCGCTGCCATGACGCAGACAATGGCGTGCCGCCAGCTTCGCAATGGTGGTGGTCTTGCCCACACCGGTGGGCCCGACCAGCGCAAGCACGCCACCCTGGTCGAGGGGGTCGGTTTTCGCAACCTTCAGCCGCCGCGCCAGTCCCAGCATCACCTCGCGCCAGGCCTGGCTGCGGTCATCAGGATGCGCGATCTCACCAACCAGGCTGTTGGCCAGGGATTCATCGAGCCCAAGGGCCGAGACCCGCCGCAGCAATATGGCACGCGCCGGACGGAACGCCCGCAGATCGGCCCACGACAGGCGCGCGAACTGCTCGTTGAGCATGCCCTTCATCGCCGTGAGTTCGAGTTGCATGGCCTGCAGTGCGGGATCCTTGGTCCACTCGATCTCCAGTACCGGGGCGGGCTTGCGTTTTTCGCGCACGCCCGCGGCAGCAACCGCCGGTTCCGACGTCCGATCTGCGCCAACCTCGGAGTCAATGCCTTGCGCCGCGGTCCGGGCGACCGCCTTCATCGGTTCGGCAGGACTCGCGCCGGCAACTTCCGGCGAGCTCGCCGCAGTCATCTGCCGGCCCAGCATGCCGCTAAGCAGTTCAGGGTCGTAGTCGAGCGCCGAGACGATCTCCACGCCCCCATCGACGGAATTACTCGACAGGATCACCGCGTCAGGACCGTGTGCCTGGCGAACCTGCTGGATCGCCCGACGCATGTCAGGGGCAAAAAATCGCTTGATCTTCATCGCGCGTATACCTCTTCAGTAAACCCGGTTGCTGCGGGTTCGATTCGACGTTTCTCGGCGGCTGGCGTCTCGCGCCCGACCGTGGCGACCACCTGTACCGAGCGGTTGTCCGGGATCTCGGTGTAGGCCAGCACGTGCAGACCTGGAATCGCGGCGCGCAGCCAGCGTGCCAGCCACAACCTGACATCCGGAGACACCACCAGCACCGAAGGCTCGCCGTTCATTTCCTGTCTCTTGACCAGGTCCTTGAGTGAACTCTGCAGCCGCTCGGCCAGCCCGGGTTCAAGGGCCGGCGCACCGGCTGTGCCACCCAGAGACTTTTGCAAGATCTGTTCCAACGCGGGGTCCAACGCCAGCAGGGGCAGCTGACCCGCCGTGCCGGCGATGTTCTGGGCGATCGCACGCGCCAGCGCGACGCGCACCTGGGCGGTAAGCGCGTCAGGATCCTGACTTGCGCTGCCGTGCTGCGCCAGCGTCTCGGCGATGCTGCGCATGTCACGTACCGGGACCTCTTCGGCGAGCAGGTTCTTGAGCACCTTGAGTATCGTGCCAAGTTCAAGCGTCTTGGGCACCAGGCTTTCAACGAGTTTCGGATGACTGCCGGCCAGCACATCGAGGAGTTTCTGCACCTCTTCATGGCCGAGCAGTTCGTGGGCGTGCTCCTTGAGCACCCTGCTCAGGTGCGTGGCAATCACGGTGGACACATCGACCACCGTGTAACCCAGCGATTGCGCCTGCTCACGGGTCGATGGCTCAATCCACACAGCATCGAGACCGAATGCCGGATCTTTCGTCGTAAGCCCTGGCACGCTGCCGTAGACGCGACCCGGGTTGATCGCCAGGTCCCGGTCGGGCTGCACCTCGCCTTCGGCCAGCGGCACGCCCAGCACGCTGACCCGATACCCCGTGGGCGGCAGCTCGAGGTTGTCGCGGATGTGTACGGGATGGAGCAGGAAACCGAGTTCCTGGGAGAGCTTGCGGCGCACCCCCTTGATACGTGTCATCAGGCTGCCGCCCTGCGAGGCGTCTACCAGCGGAATCAATCGGTAGCCCAACTCCAGGCCGACCAGGTCGACGGCCGGCACGTCCTCCCAGGACAGCTCCCGGTCCTCACCACCGCTGAGCGGTGCCGGTGCGGCGCTTGTCGTCTCGGGCGACTCGGCGGCCTGCTGGTTGCGCCGGATCAACCAGGCCAGGCCGCCCATCAGCGCGGCCAGCATCAGGAACACCGTCGCCGGCATGCCCGGCACCAGGCCCATGACGCCGATGACACCGGCGACCGTGAACAGCGCGCGCGGGTTGCTCAGCAGCTGACGGTTGACCTCCTCGCCCATGTCGCGTGCGGCAGATACCCGGGTGACGATGATGGCGGTGGCCGTGGACAGCAGCAGCGAAGGAATCTGTGCGACCAGCCCGTCGCCGATCGTCAGCAGGACATAGTTCGTAGCCGCATCGCCCAGCGACATCGCGTGCGACACGGTGCCGATGATCAGGCCACCGATGATGTTGATGAACAGGATCAGGATGCCGGCGATGGCATCGCCGCGCACGAACTTGCTGGCGCCATCCATGGAGCCGTAGAAGTCCGCCTCCTGGGCCACCTCCTCACGACGCGCCTTGGCCTCTTCCTGCGTCAGGATACCGGCGTTCAGATCGGCGTCGATGGCCATCTGCTTGCCGGGCATCGCATCCAGGGTGAAACGCGCGCTGACCTCGGAGACGCGTCCGGCGCCCTTGGTCACGACGACGAAGTTGATGATCACCAGGATCGCGAACACCACCAGACCAACCGCGTAGTTGCCCCCGATGACGAATTCGCCGAAGGCCTCGATGACCCTGCCGGCCGCATCGGTGCCGGTATGACCGTTGAGCAGCACCACACGGGTCGATGCGATATTCAGCGCCAGACGCAGCAGCGTGGCCACCAGCAGAATGGTCGGAAACACGCTGAAGTCCAGCGGACGCGCGCTGTAGACGGACATCAGGATGACCACCAGCGCCAGAGCGATATTGAACGTGAAAAACACGTCCAGCAGCAGCGGTGGCAGCGGGATGACCATCATGGTCAGCAGCGCGATCAGCAGCAGCGGTGTGCCCAGTCCGAGCAGTTTCAGGCGATTCCCGGGGTCTGACAGTGCGCTCATCAGCGATTCCTTCGCGGCTTCAGCAGTTCATCGGGCACCGGCAGCGCCTGTGGCAGTGGCGGAGAATTGACGCCTGTGCTCCTTGCTGATCTGACTTGCATGACCCATGCCAAAACGCGCGCCACGGCAAGATACAGCGCGGCGGGAATCTCCTCGCCGATACGACAGTTGAAATAGATGGCCCGCGCCAGCGGTGGCGCCGCACACAGGGGCACTCGATGCTCAGCGGCCAGTTCGCGAATGCGCGCGGCAACCAGATCGCGGCCCATGGCGACGACACGTGGGGCGCGATCCGGACGATCGGTGTAGCGCAGGGCTACAGCGTAGTGGGTCGGGTTGGTGATGATGACGTCGGCCAGTGGCACCTGTTCCATCATTCTTCGCGAAGCAACTTCCTGCTGCATGCGCCGGATACGCCCGCGCATCTCAGGATTGCCCTCGGTCTGCTTGAGTTCGTCCTTGACCTCCTGGCGGGTCATGCGCAGCTGCTTGAAGTGATTCCACAGCTGGAACGGCACATCCACCGCAGCGATCAGGACCAGGCCGCCGGCCAGAGTCAGAAAGGACAGCTGCACCATGCGCGCAGCCTCCGCCATGCCCTGCAGGTACGCGCCATTGCCCAGCGAGAGCAGCCTATCGGACAGCGACCACAACAGCGCACCGGAAATACCCGCGAGTACGACGAACTTGAGCAGGGTCTTGCCCAGCTCCATCAGGCCCTGCGCGGAGAAGATGCGCTTGAGGCCCTTGGGCACACTGAGCCGGTCGAGTTTCGGCCGTGCCGCCTCGGCGCTGAACACCAGGCCACCCAGCACCGCGGGACCACCCAGGGCAGCCACGATCAGCACAAACAACAATGGTGCCAGCAGCACCATGGCCTCGCGTACGGCACCCGACAGCGAGGCGATCGGGTCGGCACTGGCAGAGCCCGACATTCCGGCAGTGCCAAGCCGATCGATCATCACGCCCTGTAGCCCGCCGAGCATCCACTCGCCCAGCACCAGAATGGCGCCTGCGCCCACCAGCATGACTGTCATGGTGTTGAGTTCACGCGAGCGTGGCACCTGGCCCTTGCGCCGCGCATCGAGCAGCCGTTTGGGCGTGGGTTGTTCGGTCTTCTCCTGGGCCGGTTGGTTGTTCTCGCTCATCGGGCTGCACCGAGCACCGTACGGGCGTGTTCAAGGCCGGCCTGCAGCACCTCTTCGAACTGCGCCCCAAGCGAGGGCATACTGAAGGTCAGCACGACGAGACCCAGCAGCAGGGTCATCGGAAAGCCCACAGCAAACACGTTCAACTGCGGCGCACTTCTGGCGATCATGCCCATCGACACATTGGCCACCAGCAGCGAGGCCGAGGCAGGCAGCGCGACGAATACGGCCGAGGCAAACATGTCGCTGCCCCAACTCACCAGCTGCTGGAAGCCCGCACCGGCCAGCCCACCGGCAGCTGGCGGCAGCACCTGGAAGCTGTCGACCAGCAACGCCAGCAGCGCAAGGTGGCCATCCATGGCCAGAAACAACAGGGTCGAGAAGATCACGAAGTACTGACCGACGAGCGGCACACTGCCGCCGCGCTCGGGATCAACCATGCTCGCAAAGGCCAGGCCCATGGACAGGGCCACCAGCTCGCCGGCCATGGCCATCGCCGAGAACACCATCTGCAACACGAAGCCCAGCGTCACGCCGATCAGGATCTCGCGTAGCACAAGCGCAGCACCCGGCAAAGACAGGGGATCGACATCCACCGGGGTATCGATCAGCGGGTACACCACCAGTGCGAGCAGCATCGCCAGGGTGATCCGCACGCGCACCGGTACGGTGCGTGCACCGAACATAGGTGCCGCCACAAGCAACGCGCCGATGCGAACAAAGGGCCAGAAGTATCCCGTCAACCACGCCGTCAACTGCCCTTCGGAGATCTCGAGCAGGGCCATGGGGTATCAGCCGATCAGCATCGGGATGTCGAGCACCAGCTCGCGAAACCAGTCGAGCATCATCGACAGCATCCAGGGGCCTGCGATCACCAGCACGCCGACAATGCCCAGCAGCTTGGGGATGAACGACAGGGTCATCTCCTGGATCTGCGTGGCCGCCTGGATCATGCCGATGACAAGACCGATCACCAGTGCGGTCAGCAGAATCGGTGCGGCCAGCAGCATGGCGATCCACATCGCCTGGTTACCTACCTGCAGAACATCTTCGATCATCATGTGCAAGGGCCCTGATACGCGTATCGCGCAGTTGGATTTACAGGAAAAAGCTGCCCGCCAGCGTGGTCATCACCAGTGACCAGCCGTCCACGAGCACGAACAGCATGATCTTGAACGGCAGCGAGATGATCAGTGGCGAGAGCATGACCATGCCCATCGACATCAGCACACTGGCCACGACGAGGTCGATGATCAGGAACGGAATGAGCAGCAGGAAACCGATCTGGAAGGCTGTCTTGAGCTCGCTGGTCACGAAGGCGGGCAACAGCAGCGTGAAAGGTACATCTGCGGTGTCCTGAAACGGTTCGTGGCCACCGAGACTGGCGAACATCGCAAGATCGGTCTCGCGGGTGTGTGCCAGCATGAACTCGCGCACCGGCTCGCTGGCCGCCTGCAGTGCCTGCATGGGTGCCAGCTCCTCGGCCACGTACGGCGTGATGGCGTCCTGGTACACGCGATCGCCGACCGGCGCCATGATGAACATGGTCAGAAACAACGCGATGCCCAGCATGACCTGGTTGGAAGGCGTCTGCTGGGTGCCCAGGCCCTGGCGCAGGATGGCCAGTACGATGATGATGCGGGTGAACGAGGTCATGGTGATGAGCAGCGCCGGGATCACGCTCAGCGCCGTCATGAATAACAGCACCTGCAGACTCACCGAGTAGGTCTGTGCGCCTTCTTCACCACCGGTCACGGTCAGCAAGTCCAGCGCAGCCTGTGCGTGTGCGCCCGATGTGACCAGCACACCGGACAGCAACAGGACACCACACGCGGCAATGCGAAAACCCGCCGCCATGCTGATCACGAATCTCTCCCGCCCAGCGTGCGCGAAAGCCAGCTGCCGGACTGACCGCCAGGGTCGCTGCGCAGATCGGCCGGTGCCTGGACCGGTTCATCGAGCACGTGCAGCGTATTGACGCGCCCCGGTGCGACGCCGAGCATCACCTGGCGATTGCCCACTTCAAGCAAGACCACGCGTTCGCGCTGGCCCACCGGCAGCGAGGCGACCACGCGAAACCCGCGGCCGCCAGTCAGGGCGCGACCGCCCAGGCGCGGCAACAGCCGCGAGAGCACAAACACCATGGCAAGCACGAAGACCAGACCGGCGATCAGGCGCATGAGCTGTGCGCCGGCACTCGGGGCAGCCTCGGCCGCAGCCGCAGCGATCGACGGAAACAGCAGCGCGGGCACGACCACGGCCAGGCCGTGCAGATACGCGCCGTGTGAACACCTGATCATGCGCCGCACGCCTACTTCAGCTTGCGCACGCGCTCGGCGGGACTGACCACATCGGTCAGGCGAATGCCGAAGCGCTCGTTGACGACCACGACCTCACCGTGAGCGATCAGCGTGCCGTTGACCAGGACGTCCATGGGCTCACCGGCAAGCTGATCGAGTTCGACAATCGAACCCTGGTTGAGCTGCAGCAGGCTACGGATTGGCAGGCGTGTGCGCCCGATCTCCATGGATACTGTCACCGGAATGTCCAGGATGACATCGAGGTTGCGGTCGCTGGTCGCTCCCGTTCTGGCAGACGCCGGGCTCGTGCCATCCAGCTCGGGCATCTCGACCGGCTGTGCCTGCCCGACCTGGTTACCGGGCGCACTGCTGCCCGCCTGTCTCTGCTCGGCCATCGCCGAGTCCCAATCGCCGCCGGCAGAGTCATCTGCCGCTGGGTCGGTCTGTGCTTGTTCCGTCATATCACTGTCACTCCATTCGAGCTTTGGATTCGCGCCCGACAGCACGCTCTGAGACTGCGCCGGGTGGTTTGGATGAAATCAGCAATCGGCATCCAGCGACCCGCGTGCGATGGGCTGCAGTATCTGCAGCGCATTCTGGCCATCCGCGACCCCTACACGAGCGCGAAACAGCGGCACTTCTTCAGCGCACAACGTGACAACATCGGGGAGCTCAACCGGCAGGATGTCGCCCGCCTTGAGCTCCAGGACGCGACCCAGCGTCATGTGGGTCTCCACCAAGCTGCTGTGGACCTCGACTTCAGCGGCCTTCATCTCATGGCGAATCGAGCGCGACCAGCGCTCGTCGCGACTGCCGCGATCACTCTGGATACCGGCATCGAGCAGTTCGCGGATCGGCTCGAGCATCGAATAGGGCAGCGTCATGTGCAGCTCTCCATTGATGCCATCCATGTCCAGCGAGAACGAGGAGATCACCACTACTTCGGTGGGACTGACGATATTGGCGAACTGCGGGTTGACCTCCGAGTTGATGTACTCGAACTCCACCGGCATCAGCGCCGTCCACGCCTCCGTCATATCGGCGAACACGCGAGCGAGCGTCATCTCGATGACCCTGTTTTCCATTGCCGTGAACTCACGCCCCTCGACGCGATTCTGGAACCGGCCATCACCACCGAAATAGTTGTCTACCAGCGCGAACACCAGGCGAGCATCGAGTACGATCAGGCCGGTACCGCGCAACGGCGAGACGCGAATCATGTTCAATGACGTGGGAAGGGCCAGCGTATGCGTGTACTCAGAGAACTTAGCCAGACGCACGCCCTGGAAAGAAATATCTACCGCCCGGTGAACCAGGTTGAACAGGCTGACCCGAAAGCTGCGCGAGAAGCGATTGCCAATCATCTCCAGCGTCGGCATGCGACCGCGAACAATTCGTTCATGCGCCGTCAGGTCCACCGCTCGGGCTACACCATCGCGCAAGTGCAGGTCATTCTCTGTACTCACATCACCGCTGTCGACCCCATGCAGCAGGGCATCGATCTCATCCTGGGACAGAATTTCGTTGACGGACATCGCAGCGCCCTACTGCATCACGAAAGAGGTGAAGTACAGGGACTCAATCCCCGGCTCGCCGTAGCGCGCCTGCAGTACCGCCTGGATTTCAGCGAGCGCCTCGCGCTGCAGATTCTCCTTGCCCTCGCGAGTGGCCAGCGCGTCGCTGTTCTGGTCGCTGAGCAGCATGATCAGGTTGTTGCGGATCACTGCGTTGTGGCTGCGCAGGGCCTCGATGGCCTTCGGATCACGCGACATCACCTCAATGCCGACCTGCAGATAGCGGGTGCGCGAGCCGCCACGAAAATTCACAACCAGGTTGGAATCCAGCGTGTGATAGATCGGTTGACGACGATCCGTCGCATCAGCATCCGCTGGCTCGTTCGCAATGCCTGTACCCGGAATGAGTCCGGCGTACCAGGCACCGCCTGCACCACCCGCTGCCAGAAGCAGCACAATCGTGATCCAGACCAGCCCCTTGCCTCTGGCCTTGCCCGCGGGCGCCGCCTCCTGTTCCAGGACCACTGCTTCTTCTGCACTCATTTGCCTTGCCTCCGGATGACTACGAAGGTTTCAAAGCAATAGTCGTGCCATGTCTGAGATTTTCATCTAATATATTGTTTATTAAGTTTTTTTATTTTTCTGCCAGATGGATCGAGGCTTGTGGATTGGGGGTAGACGGAAATTTGACGCATGCTGTCCGAAACGATCAGGCAGGTGCGCGCCGGAGAACCGGCGCACGCCTTCAGGCGAAAGTATCAATGAGAGCGTAGCCGTGGACCGACTGGACTGAGCGCGCTGGTGCATCAGCCTCGGAATCCGCACCGAGCCCGCTGTCCTCGCCTGCCAAGGCGTCCTGAGTAGAATCGCTGCGCTTGCGCTGCTCATCACGCTCGCCGCCGCCCACCTCGGCGTGACCCAGATCAAGTCCCTGTTCGGCCAAGGTCTCTCGCAGTCGGGGCAGGGCATTTTCCAGTGCCTCACGCACCGCGGCATGTGGTGAGGCCATGCTCACCTGCAGGCCGTCGCCCTCCAGCCGGATCCGGATCTCGATCGGCCCCAGGTGTTCGGGATGTACCCGCACACGGGCATCCTGGATGCCCTGTTGCGCGAACACCAGCACGCGCTGCGCCAGGGCCTGGTCGAATCCCGGCTGCTGCGGGCTCATCGCGGCACCGGCCTGGCCGACCGGAACCATCACTGCCGCCAGCCCCGTGCGCACTGCGGATCCGGCCAGGCCGGGCAGTCCTGCATCGACGCCGCCAGAGTCCCGACGCAGCAGCTGCTGGCCGAACGTCGAGGCCAGCGGGTCACCTGCTGCATGGCCGCCCAGGCGCGCAGCCGTCGCCAGCATGCCTGCATTGCGCAGCAGGCCGTCATCATCGTCAGCCTGCGCCAGTGCCTGCGAGAACTCGGCAAGTGGCAACAAGTTGCCGTCAGGCGGCATTGTCCTGCCGGCCTGGCCATCTGCTGCGTTCCTCGCGGCCAGCGCATGAACTGCCGCGCCACCGGGCGCCGCGGTCATGACCACCGGCTGGTTGAGCGCTGCCAGCACCAGCGCGAATTCGGGATTCGCCGCGTCCACGGCCTCGTCCGCAGTCTCTGCAGGCGGGCTCGCAGGCTCACCGATCTTGGTTCCAGCCTTGAATTCGATGCCTGATCCCGTCGCTACCAGCATGACCCGATGCTCCTGCGCCTGCGCGCGTTGCTGATTCCTGCAAGGTTTCCAAGCAAGTCCTGTGCCAACCGGCAAGCCCTGGTCAGTGCGCGTTGCCAGCGGCCAGACGGCGTGCGGACGCCTGCAGAGCAAGATCGTCCTGCTGACGCTGCTCTGTGCGACGTGCGTCGAGCGCGGCGCCATCCATACGCTTCTCGATCAGTTTCTCCATCGCCTGTCGCTGCATCCGCGCTGACAACCAGCGCGCGCGGGCAGCCTCAAGGCGTTGTCTGCATGCCGAGACCTGACGGCGTTGAGCCTCCAGCGTCTGTTCAAGTTGCGACAGGAACTGGTGCTGACCGCGCAGGCGACGAAGATCCACCGTGCCCGTCAGGGTGGATGCGTGGTACTCATCCACATAGATCTCTACCGCGTGGAGACGCTCCTCCTCTTCGGCCAGCTTGGTCTGCGCGATGCGCAGCGCCTCACCCGCCTGACGCTCCTCTTCACGCTTCATACCTGCGACGACTTCAAGTTGAGCGTGCTGACGGGTCATTCCCTGGACTCCTGTGTGGGTGTTGCGCCGGGCTCGCCAAGCAGGCGGGCCAGTGCGTGCATGCTTTCGTGCACGCCGACCGCCTCCTCGGGCAGCTGCGTCAGGAACGCTTCCATGCGCGGATGAAGCTCGATAGCCTGATCGACCGCGGCATCAGTGCCACGTCGGTAGGCGCCCACTGTGATCAGATCGCGATGCTGCTCGTAGCAGGCGGTGATGCGCCGAAAGCTTTGCGCAAGTTCGCGCTGCGCCGGGCTGACCATGGCATTCATGACACGGCTGATGGAGGCCTCGACGTCGATGGCCGGGTAGCGGCCACGCTCGGCAATGCGCCGCGACAGGACGATATGGCCATCCAGCACCGCACGTGCGGCATCGGCGACCGGGTCCTGAACATCATCGCCTTCCGCCAGAACCGTATAGATGCCGGTGATCGAGCCGCCCGTATTGGAGTTGCCGGCGCGTTCGAGCAACTGCGGGAGTTTTGCAAATACCGACGGCGTGTAGCCACGGGTCACCGGCGGCTCGCCGATGGCCAGGCCGATCTCGCGCTGCGCCTGCGCGTAACGGGTCAGGGAGTCCATCAGCAACAGCACATGGCGACCCTGTTCGCGAAAATACTCGGCGATCGCGGTGGCCGACTGTGCCCCCTGCAGGCGCATCAGGGGCGGCGCATCCGCGGGGGCGACAACGACCACCGCGCGGGCAAGGCCGTCGGGCCCGAGTATTTCGTGGATGAACTCGTTGACCTCGCGGCCACGCTCGCCAATCAGGCCGACAACGATGACGTCGGCAGCCGTATGCCGCGCCATCATCCCCAGCAGCACGCTCTTGCCCACACCACTGCCGGCGAACAGGCCCATGCGCTGACCACGGCCGATGGCAAGCAGCGAATTGATGCTGCGCACGCCAACGTCCAGAATCTGACGGACCGGCTCACGCTGCAGCGGATTGATGGTGCGCCCCGACAGCGGCATGCGCTCGCGACAGCGCGGTGAGGGCGCCGAATCCAGTGGCTGGCCGGTCGGGTCGATCACCCGGCCGAGCAGCATGTCGCCGACCGGCATCTGCCGGGCACGCGACACCGGGCGCACGCGCGCCTGCGGCGTCAGCCCGCCGATCTGGCCGACGGGCATCAGGAACATCCGGTCACCAGCGAATCCCACCGCCTCGGCCAGAACAGGCTCGTGGCCACGACCCAGGATGCGGCAGCGGCCGCCCACCGGCATCTCGCAGCCTACGGCCTCCAGGGTCATCCCGACCATGCGTACCAGGCGACCCTCGGCGACCAGGTTCAGCTCCTGTGTCGCGGCCTCCTGCCAGCCACCGATACGCGAGCGAAGCATACTGCGGCGGCGCTGCGTCACTGCGGTTTCAGTCACCGGCACGATCATCGTCCCGCGGTACCGCATGCACATACTCCGGCCCGTCGACGCGTTCGTCACCGAGCAGGCGCGCGGCGATGGCCGTCATGCGTGTCTCCACACTGGCATCCACCAGCGAGACATCGGTTTCGACCCGCGTGCCGCCCCGGCTGAGAGTGAGGTCGTCGTGCAGACGAATGGTCCGCTCCAGGGTCTCTGCAGGCAGCGCCTCGCGGACCAGGCGTACATCCTCGGGATGCAGATGGATATGGACGCGGGTTTCCGACATCGGCAGGGCGGCCATGGCCTCGCGCACGACGCGTACGATCTCACCGGGCTCGCGCGACAGCTCCCGGCGGACGAACTGGCGTGCAATGACCAAGACGAGCTCACCGAGTTGCTCAAGCAGCGGCTCATCCAGCACGCCTGCCAGCGGATCTATGCTCTCCAGCAGGTCTTCGAGTCGCTGAGCCGCATCATTCATCTGCAGCCGTCCTGCGGCGCGACCTTCCTCCAGACCCCGACGGTAACCTTCTTCATGGGCCTGTGCTTCAATATCGCCGATGCGCTCGGCCGTCAGTGGCATGGAGAGCACCCCGGGCTGAGAGCCTGCGGACATGCCGGACATGTCAGGAGCATGCCAACGCCGCACCGTTGTGCCTTGCGCCGGAGCAGCGCCTGTCATGGTCTGTGATTCAGACGAAGTCATCGCCGCCCTTGCCTCCTACCGCGATCTCGCCTTCCTCTGACAGGCGTCTGACGATGCCCAGAATCTCCTTCTGTGCTGCCTCGACCTCCGAGACGCGGGTGGGGCCGCGCATCTCGAGGTCCTCCTGCAGACTTTCCGCGGCGCGCTTGGACATGTTGCGCAGGATCAGAGCCTTGATCTCCGCCGTGGCCCCCTTCAACGCAATCACCAGTTGATCGCTGGAGACCTCACGCAGCAGTCGCTGGATGCTGCGGTCATCGAGATCCAGCAGGTTTTCGAAGGTAAACATCAATTCCTGGATTCGCCCGCCGAGACTCTCGTCAGAGGCCTTGATGCTGTCGATAATGGCGGCCTCGGCCGAGGAATCCATCAGGTTGAGAATGTCCGCGGCACGCTTGAGGCCACCCACGACGCTGGTCTTGGACGCAGAAGTGCCCGAGAACTGACGTTCGAGAATCTGGTCAAGTTCCTGCAACGCACTGGGATGAATGCTCTCCAGCGATGCGATCCGCATGATCACATCGCTGCGTATACGATCAGGGAGAAACCCCAATACTTCAGCCCCGTGATCACTGTCCAGATAGGACACGACAATAGCCATGATCTGCGGATGTTCATCGCGGATCATGTCTGCCACCGCGCGGCCGTCCATCCACTTCAGCGATTCAAGACCACTGGAGTTACCGCCGACGAGGATGCGGTCGATCAGACTTCGCGCCCGGTCCTCTCCGAGTGCCTGATTCAGCACCTTTCGCAGGTATTCATCACTTCCCACACCGATCGGCGTCTGATCCTCCACCACCGCGGTGAACTCGGCCACCACACGCGAGAGCTGCGTACGACTGATTGCCGGCATCGCGGCCATCGCCGTACCGATACTCTGTACTTCCTTCGGGCCCAAGTGTTTGAGCACCGCCGAGGCAGTATCTTCGCCCAGGGTCATCAGGAAGATCGCAGCGCGATCCACGCCACTGATGACCGCCTGACCTGATGATTGCGCTTTACTTGCCATCCTGGTTCATCCATGTGCGTACGACCTGGGCCACCAGCCGCGGATCATCCGTGGCCACCTTTCGTACCCTGTTGAGTTCATCATCCAGCGAGCCACCGGCGCCTCCACGGTCAGACAGGCTCTGAAACTCATCCCCGGGCTGACCAAGCTGACCGGCTGCCCGGGCGCTCCCTGGCGGCTCCGGCAATCCGGGCGCGCCGCCCGCCATCGCAGGCATGGCTCGACCGGGCGCCGGCGCAGGAAGCTGCACGAGTTGTCGCAGCGTGGGCCGCAGCACCAGCAGGATCAGCAGCAACAGTCCCAGTGCAGCCATGCCCTGGCGGGCGAGATCACGGATCCAGGGCTCCTCCCACAGGGGACGTGCTTCCAGCGCCTCGGGCTCGGCCACTTCACGAAACGAGGCATTGACGACATTGATTCGGTCGCCGCGCGCCTCATTGAAGCCAACAGCCTCGCCGACCAGCGACTGCAGATAGGCCATTTCAGCCGCATCCCGGGGCAGACGCAGGCGTTCGCCACCCTCACCGCGGCCGATCCGGTCATCGACAACCACTGCAACAGAGATCCGTGACAGCGTGGCGGGTGCCTGGCGGATATGGCTGACCTCGCGGTCGACCTCGAAGTTTCGGGTGCTGCGCGAACTGCGTGAGGCCGGGTCGCCGGTGCGCTGTTCGTCGTTCATCAATCCCTGTGCCGGCATCACCACCGTGGCGGCACCAGGCGGCTGATTGGTCAGCGCTCCGGGCACACCCCCGGTTACCGGATTGCGACTCTCCTCCTCGCTGGTCTGCTCGCTGCGAAGCACGATGCGCTCAGGATCGAAGCTCTCGCGAGTGCTTTCGATCTGGGTAAAGTCGATGTCGGCGGTCACCTGCACGCGCATGCCGTCAGGCCCGACCAGCGGCGCGAGAATATCCTCGATGCGCTCCCGATAGGCATCCTCAAGGCGACGGGTGTAGTCCAGGTGCTGCGCGGTCAGCCCTCCGGCTGCCGCACCGGCCATCTGGCTGAGCAACTGCCCACGCTGGTCGATGACAGTGACACGCTCGGCTTCGAGCTCAGGGACACTGGAAGCGACCAGGTGCACGATACCGGCGACCTGGGCGTCATCGAGCATGCGCCCGGGATGCAGGTGAACGATGACCGAGGCGCCCGGCTTGATGCGGTCGCGGACGAATACGGACTGTCGTGGCAGCGCCAGGTGTACGCGTGCCCGCTCAACGCTGTTCAGCGTCGTCACCGAGCGCGCAATCTCGCCTTCCAGCGCCCGCTGGTAGCGGGCCGTCTCGACCATCCGGCTGGTGCCGATGCCACTGTCCTGGTCGAGCAACTCGAAACCCACGCCATCGGCGCGCGGCAAGCCCTCTGTGGCCAGGTTCAGGCGCGCCTCGGCAACGCGTGTGGCCGGCACCATCAGGGCACCACTGCGCGCATCGAGTCGATGCGGAATATTCTGCCGACTGAGCACCGTCACGGCCTGGGCGATGTCGCGCTCAGCCGCACCAGACAGCAGCACCTGGTAGCCGGGCCGCAGCCCCCACATCACCACGGTGACCGCAAGGGCAAGCACCACGGCCAGACCGAGCACCGTGCCGAACTGGCGTTGTGCCGGCAGTCGACCCAGGCCTGCAAACTGTTTACTGATCGTCCGGGGCAGATTGTCCGCCATCTCAGGAAGCTTCCTTGTCAGCGTGTTTCAGGGCAGTGCAGGTCCATCAGACCTGCATGTTCATGATTTCCTGGTAAGCCGCGACCAGGCGATTTCGCACCTGTGTCACCGCTTCGAACTGCAGACTGGATTTCTGCATCGCCACCATGACATCGGGCAGGCTGACCTGGGCATCGCCGGCCACGAAGCGGGTTGTCAGCTCGCCCGAGTGCTGTTGCGCCGCATTGACCTGGTCGAGCGACTGCTTGAGCAGGGTTGCGAACTCCGCACCCTGGGCCGCACCACTCGCGGCGGCCGGGCCTTCACCGGCACGCGCGGACAGCGCGCGCATCTGAGCCAGTACCTGCTGTATCTGCATGTCACTCATGGCAGTGCCACTCCCATGTCACGTAGCCGCGCCATCTTGTAGCGCAAGGTGCGTGGGCTGATGCCCAGCCGGTCGGCCGCGGGCTTGCGGCGACCCTCTTCAGCGCGCAGCGCCGCGCGAATCAACTCGCCTTCCGACACCCGCAGCGAGGCCTCAAGATCCAGCGCCTCACCGTCATCGCCGACGCCCGCGAGCTGCTGCGTCTCGCCGCCATCGATGCGCAGATCGGCCGGCTCAATGACGCCACCGGTGTGGAGGATCAGCGCCCGCTGCATGACGTTTTCCAGTTCCCGGACGTTGCCCGGCCAGTCATGCCGACGCAGGTAGTCACAGGCTGCCGTGCTGAGTGCGGGCACCTTGCGATCGGCCGCATGACGCTGCAGCAGATGCGCGGCCAGCGCGATGATGTCATCCGGACGGTCCCGCAACGCCGGGACCCGCAGGGGGAACACATTCAACCGGTAGTAGAGGTCCTCACGCAGCACCCCTTCGCCGACGGCCTCGCGCAGCTGGCGATTCGACGTGGCAATGACGCGTACGTCCACACGCCGGGCACTGGCGGCTCCCAGGCGCTCGACTTCGCGCTCCTGGAGCACGCGCAGCAGCTTGGCCTGCAGGGTAATCGGCATCTCGGTGATCTCATCGAGCAGCAGCGAGCCGCCGCTGGCCTGCTCGAACTTGCCGGCACGCGCATCGCTTGCCCCGGTGAAAGCACCCTTTTCATGACCGAACAAGGTCGCTTCGAGCATGGGCTCGGGGATCGCCGCACAGTTGACGGCGATGAAGGGCCCGGACTTGCGGCTCGAGGCGGCATGGATGAAGCGCGCGTAGACTTCCTTGCCCACGCCGGATTCGCCCGTAAGCATGACGGTCACATCGGCCGCCGCGACGCGCTCGGCCAGCGCGAACATCTCGCGACTGCGTGCGTCCAGGGCGATCGGGAGATCACGATGGCCACCAGGGCTCGCCAGCTTGTCGGCTTCGGTCATGCGTCCGAACTCCTGCGGGTCGGTATGAAGGACTGTCGCAGGAGTAAAAGCAAAACCCGTGCCATAGCACGTTATTTACTGATTAATATGGGAATTTCTTATTTTCCGCGCGGCCAGGACGTTGTGGCCGTCAAGCTTCTGACGCGCAGACGGAGCAGGATGTTCAGACGTGCTCTTCGAGGCTCCGGTCGATCTGGAACTTGCGCATCTTCTCAACCAGCGTGGTTCTGCGCAGTCCGAGCATCTTTGCCGCCTGGGCGACGACACCCTGGCTTTCCTCGAGCGCCTGGCGGATCAGGCGCATCTCAAGGCCTTCGAGCAGGCTCTTGAGCTCCACCTGAGAGGTGCCAGTGCCCAGCGAAGGCAGCTGGAACTGCGCGCCAGTGCCAAGCAGCCCGGCCGCGAGGATGGCATCGTCGTCACCACCGCCACCACCAGCGCTCTGCGCCAGTTCCTCATCAGCCACCAATGCCTGCAGTTTTTCCGGCAAGTCCTGCAGTTCCACGGGCTGGTCGGGTGCGAGTATCGCGCAGCGCTCCACCAGGTTGGCCAGTTCGCGAACATTACCCGGCCACTGGTGCCTGGCCAGCGCCCGCAGCGCATTGGTGCCGAAATGCGCCGCCGACATGCCGCGCCGCTGCAACTGGGCATTGAGCTCTGCGATCAACAGGGGCAGATCCTCCCGGCGCTCGCGCAGCGGTGGCATGACCACCGAGACAACATTGAGCCGGTAGTAGAGGTCCTCGCGAAACGTCCCTTGCGCGATCATCTCCTCCAGGTCGCGGTGGGTCGCCGCCACGATGCGTACATCGGCCTCAATAGGCCGGGTGGCTCCCAGGCGCTCGAAGCGCCGTTCCTGGAGCACGCGCAGCAGCTTCACCTGCATCTCCAGGGGCATGTCGCCGATCTCGTCGAGGAACAGCGTGCCGCCGGCGGCGAGCTCGAAACGGCCCTTGCGGCTCGTCACGGCGCCGGTGAATGCGCCCTTCTCGTGTCCGAACAGCTCGCTTTCCAGCAGATCTGCCGGTATTGCACCGCAGTTGATCGCAACGAAGGGGCCATTGCGGCGCGGGGAGTGAAAGTGGATGTTGCGGGCGACGACTTCCTTGCCGGTGCCGGTCTCGCCCAGCACGAGCACGCTGGCCTCGCTGGGTGCGATACGCGTGATCATGCTGCGCACGGACTGAACACCGTGGCTGCGGCCCACCAGCGAACGAAACAGCTCGGGATGGGGGCGCGCAGAATCGATTCCGCCGTTACCTTGAATCAACCGCAGCTCACGCAGCACGGCCACGAGCTGCGGATAGCGTACCGGTTGCTGCAGCAGGCTGACGACCTGGGGGTGATCACCCAGCCGGACATCGAGTTCTACGGGGCCATGCTGATGAATCACGACAGGAAGCTTCGGCCAGCGGGCACAGAGCTTTTCGAGCAGTTCCGAGACAGCCTGCGCTGATCCGTTGCCCACCAGAACCGCAGCCAGTGGTGTCTTGCCTAAGTCGAAGACTTCCGCGCCGCCGTCCATCTGCGCGTGCACGGTGCGGACATCGAGGAAGTCGAACTGTGCGGCAACGGCGGAGGCTGCGTCCTGACAGTCCGAGACGATCATGATCGGCGCGTCGCGATCGCCCCGATCGCTAAGTATCCGGAACACGCCGCTGTCGCTGATACCTCCCTGTGTCATGCTGCCCCATCCCTGAAAGCTCGCCGACCCCGTCCCTAACGAGCCGCAGTGTCCCCCATATGCGACAGTAACTTCAATAGGGAGGACCCGCAATGTCGCAGGGGGAAACCCTTCGCAGGTCCATTGCCATGGTTGTAACTCAGCGTGTGGTACGGCTGTGCGCCACGGCGCGTCGATGACGTCGAAACACCAGCTTGTCCAGCCAGTCCCGCGACCCGGTCGACAACCCTTCCAGGCGCGCGCAGGCGCGCCAGCCGTCGCGACGCGCCTCTGCGCTGGTCACCCGTCCGTGCAGCGTCAGTGGCACCGGCCAGGCCGGCAGTGCGAAAATCTCGAATTCCAGCAGCGCGCCCTGCGACACCGGCCCGGCGTCATCCCAGCACAGCCCCCGGGCGTTGAGACGCATTGAATGAGGGCGTATGGGTTCGGCCTGGCGTTCACGCATCAGCTCGGTCAACAGTTCAAGCACCAGGTTGAGCTTGCCCTCGATGCGGTGCAGCTCGGCACGTTCCGCGGCATCGGACTGTGTCTGATCCTGTTCTTCGAGCATCGCAATCGAGCGCAACACGGTCTCGTTGCGGGCATTGATCCTTGCCAGCAGCACCTCACCGGGCAATGCCTCCACCCGGCGCCAGCGCAACCCCAGTTCATCGTCGCAGAATACGCGTTCACCGAGCACGTCGATCTCGCCAGGAGGCAGGATGCGATAGAGCCCGGACATCGATTCGCTCATGGCCTATGACCCCCCTGCGGCATTCAGGTAGTGTCCAGCAGCACTGTGGCCCTGCAGGGCCAATGCAAGCTCGGTGGCCGTCTGGTCGCGGGCGATGGTCAGGGCCTCAAGCACGGCGGCATGGCGCTCGGCGACCTGATTCAGCCGCGCAACCATCGTCGCGCGACGCCCGGGATGATTGGCTGAGACGTCGCGTGCCACGTGTTCCAAGGCGGCCAGGCTGCCATGCAGCTGGTCGGCCAGCGCCGGCAGGCCCTCCCACGCCTGTTCATCCACCCCACGCTGCATTGCCATCACCAGGCCTTCGGCCCGGGCCAGCAGATGCTCGGGAACTGCCTCATCGCTCGGGCCCGAAGCGCCGGATGAAGCCGCTGTGGACATCGTCATGATTCATACCCCTCGACGGTTCGCACGGCGCATGGCGTCAGAAATCCGTCACACCACCGGCGTCATTACAGTCTCGAGAGGTATTAAGCAAAATTCGTGCCAGATACAGGGCCGTAAAAAAACGCGTGTCAGCTGAATCAGCGCGCAGCCGCCGCGCTGATGCCTGTGCCCGGCACAGCCCCGCCCGCGATCACCTGTCCGAGTTCCCGCCAGCCGGTCTGCAGTTCGCGCAACAGACTCGCCACTTCATCAAGAATACCGATGTCATTGTGCAGGTTGGCCGCCAGCAGTCGACGGCCCATGTAGTCGTAGAGCGCCAGCAGGTTTTCGGCTATTTCGCCCCCGCCCGCCGTATCCAGACTGACACGTAGCCCCTCGACCAGGCCGATGGCTTTACCGATGAGCTCACCCTTGCGGGCGGTCTCCCCGGCCTCGATGGCACCGCGAGCGGCCGCGACGCGCGCCACGGCACCGTCAAGCATCATCTGGATCATCTGATGCGGCGAGGCACCACTGACCTGGGCGGCAACGCCGACCTGCTCGTATTGGGTGATGGCCCGATGACTGCCGTTGCCGTACATGGTGGTTCTCCGTGACTCGTTGACGTTGCGCGATGCCCCGCCGGATATAGGGAATATCGGCAACAAGCAGGGAAAACTGAAGGGCAAGAGGCAACTTGGCAGGCAAAAAGCGTCAATTGCCTGTCGCCACCGGGCGTAGGGCGAACCTACAGCCGCAGCGACGACAGGCCGGCCAGCTGCTGGGTCAGATACGCGCTTGTGTTCTGTGTCTGGGTGACCAGCGAGTCCAGCGCGGTGAACTGAGCGCGCAGGCGCGTCTCTATCTGCTCCATTCGCCGATCAAGGTTCTCGCGCTGCTGGCTCACCCTGCGCATCGTCGCATTCAATGCGGTGGTGCGACCGTTGATGATGCCATCGCTACTGGAGAACGCCCGCATCGTCGTGGACAGTGACTCGCCGAAGGCCGACAGCACGGCTTCGACACCCTGCTCATTGCCGGCCATCGCCTCATTGAATGCCGCCGTGTCCAGTCGCGCCTTGCCAGTGGCGTCGGTGCGCACACCCAGGTCGAACATACTGCCGAACGGGTTGTCGGCGAGATCGGTATTGACTGCCCCGCTCAAGGCGCTGCCCAGTCGTGACTGCACGGAGCGCAGGATCGAGTTGCCCAGCAACGGGCCGGCTTCCTGGGTCTCGGCGTTGAAACGCCCCAGCTTGCGGGTCTCGTCGATCAGCGCGTTGTAGGCCTTGATCATGGTCTCGACCCGGCCGCGCACGGCGTCACCGTCGGGCTGTATCTCGATGCGGGTCGAGCCGGTGTCAGGACTCACCGCCGTGAGCCGGAAAGTGACTCCTGGAATTACGTCCTCGATGGAGTTGCTGGCGCTGCTCAGCGTCAGTCCATTGATGCTGAAGCTGGCATCGTTGGCAGCGGCCGTCTGGGTCATCTGCGCAGAGCCCAGGCGCGCGTCCAGTCCACCGGCAGCACTGAGGGTCATCTCGCCGGCCTGACCGGAGCGCGTCGAGGTCAGCAGCAACCGGTACCCCTCACCATCACGCACGACGGCGGCCTGCACCTGTGCACCGCTGGCGTTGATCGCATCGCGCACATCGCGTAGTGACACATCGCCGGCAGAAAGATCGATTTCCACGCTCTCGTCGCCGACGCTCACGCTCAGAGCGCCGTTCGCCAGGGGCGCATCTGCATCTGCGAACAGCTCGGTGGCCAGCGACTGGGCGCTGGCCAGTTCGTTCACGCGCAACTGGTAAGTCGCCCTTTCGGCTCCCGGGCCCAGCGTCACGGCGACGTTCTCGGGTCCAGTCATACGTGTGCGCAGCGGCGTCTGGGTATTCTCCAATGCCGCGCCGGCCGTAGCCAGGGCGGACACCGCGCTGCGAAGCGTGCCCAGCGCAGAGAGTTCAAGTTTCGCACGAGACTCACGGCGACTGAGTTGCAGGTCATTGGGCGCACGCTGTCCGCGGACCAGGGCAGACACCAGCCCCTCGAGGTCTATCCCTGAGCCGATGCCCAGACTGCTGATACCCGTCATTGTCCGCTCCTGTCAGTCATGACCATGCCTCGAGGCCAAGTGAGTCCATGCGCGCTCCCTGCAACAGCATGCTGGCCATGCGTAAGACCTCGTCCCCGGGGATCTGCCGGATCACATCACCGCTGTCGGATGCGACCACCTGGACCACCGTACGTCCAGTTGACTCATCGATGCGAAAACGCAAGTCCCGGCGGTCATCCTGCAGCGCCTGGTTGAGCAGTGATACGGCCTGCACGGCTGCGGGGGCCCTGCTGTCGGTGACCTCTGCAGGTGCCTCCGGCCCCCGTTCGGTAACCACGGCAGCTGCGGTCGGCCGATTGACCGTGATGCCCGGCAGCGATGGACGCTCCATCTTCGCGAGCATCGCCTCGATTTTCATCGCAGACCACCCTGGCCCATGAGTTGCGCCCGACTCGTCCCAGCCGCCCGATCCAATACGCATATCACGGCGAAAGCCCGGGTCATGCCCGAGCCGTAGCGACGTGATATGCACACTGTCATGTCAGAGATCCGGTCCCGGCGGCGACCCGAAGGCCGCCGCCGTTTCCGGTTTTGCCTTCGCTTAACGCAACAGGGCCAGCACGTTCTGCGGAGCAGCGTTGGCCTGGGCAAGCATGGCCACGCCAGCCTGCTGCAGCACCTGCGCCCGGGTCAGCGCCGCCGTCTCGGCAGCGAAATCCGTGTCGCGGATGCGGCTGCGTGAGGCGGCCAGGTTCTCGCTGTTGGTCTGCAGGTTGGCGATCACAGACTCGAAGCGATTCTGGATGGCACCCATCTGGGCGCGTACGCTGTTGATCTCGGTCAGGGCGGCATCAGCAATCCCGAGCGCGCGCTGGGCACCACCGAAGGTCGAGATGTCGATATCACTGACGAACTGCTCATCGCCAGCAGCCGGGGCCACAAAGGTACCTGTCGCGCCGGTGGCGGCGAAGGTGATCGCGTCTTCACCGGCCTGGATGGAGCTGACGTCGATCCCGCCGGCAGCCGTGCCCGCCTCGGCAGATACGCCTGACTGAGCGGAGACCGAGTTGATCGCACTGACGAGAGCGTCGCGCAGGGCGGCCTGTGTGGCAGCGGCGTCCGTGGTCACGGTGCCACCACCCGAGGTGGACGTGATCGCGGTCACCGACACGTCGTCGACCGCAACACCGTTGACCGTGATCCCGGTCACCGAGGTCGCGCCCGAAGCTGCAACTGCGATGCTGCCGTTGGCAAACATGGCTTCGCCGAGCCGGTCGCCACGCGCGTCGGCATCGATCTCGACCGAGATCAGCTGACCGGCGTTGGCGCCGACCTGGAACGCAGCACCAGTGAACGAGCCGTCGAGCAGCCGGGTACCGTTGAACTCGGTCTGCTGGGCAACACGCGTGATCTCCTGGATCAGCTGCTGGGCTTCCGCATTCAGGGCAGCGCGGTCGCTGGCGGAGTTCGTGGCGTTGGAGGCCTGCACGGCCAACTCACGGATGCGCTGCAGGTTGTTGCCAACCTCGCCCAGTGCACCTTCAGCGGTCTGTGCCAGCGAAATGCCGTCGTTGGCGTTGCGCACGGCGACGTTCAGACCACGAATCTGCGTGGTGAAACGCTCAGAGATGGCGAGGCCTGCCGCGTCATCCTTGGCGCTGTTGATACGCAGACCTGAGGACAGGCGCTGCAGAGAAACACCCAGCGCACTCTGCGAGGTGCTCAGGTTGCGCTGTGCGTTCAGCGACAGCACGTTGGTATTGATTACCTGTGACATTTCCGTACTCCTGGTACTCGTCAAATTTACATTCAGTTGGCCGCCGCAAGAGGCGGGGTCTCATCCGGCGGCATGAATGTGCCGGTTGCAAAATGCATATCGGCGCAGAGAGAGAGAACTTTAGGCACGCGCTTCATACCCGTGCTGGCAACCCGCGGCTGCCGTGTATTCACTGCTGTGACGCCGTGGATAACGTGAACTGCTTCACGAAATTGTTCGAGGGCCTGATCGCAGATCATCAATGCGCGTCCGGCAGCATCGCCAGTATTCTTTGCCGGGCGCGCTCGAAGGCGTGCGCGAACAGTGGTGCCTGCGCCTGATAGGCGTCCGTGAGGCAACCGAATGCCGCGGTAACCTGAACTCTGGCCTCGTCGCTGCCCGCCATGCCGACCACCTCCGGACGCACGCTGCGCGCAGCGTCGTTGGCGCACATCGCATCCCAGTCCAGACCATGCACCTCAAGCATGCGCCGCACACAGCTGTCAGGATCGGCCACCAGGTCTTCGTAGGACAGTACGCTCACGCGTTCGGGAAACAGCGCCTGCCAGTGCGCAGCCAGGCGCTCATACACAAGTATGTATTCGGCGATCAGGTCCACATCCCAGGCGTAGGGATGAGGCTGCTCGAAGTACTTCAGGTAGATGGCCAGCGCGTTGGCAAAGTGCTCACGGCGACAGATCACCAGTCTTGTCTGAGGATTGAGCATCATGAGCATGCCGGCGTAGATGATGTTGCCAGGAGTCGTCACCAGATGAGTGACAACGCCCGGGGCGGGTGCCTCGCCCCATGCAGCCTCCAGCAGGGTTCCAAGCCGGTCCATCGCCATCGCATCGAGGTTGCGTAGCGAGTCGGGGTAGGCGGCCAGCAGTCCTTGGCCTGATTTGCGCAGCACCTCGTCGATGACATCGCGCTCGCCCCAGCCACGGATCGCCGGATGCGCCCCGAGCGCGCCTTCCAGCAGGCTCTTGCCGGCACGCGGGGGGCCCAGCACCAGGGTGAGGCCCCTGTCTGATCGAGTCCGAACGCATCCGGCGGCGACGAATTCTGGCTGAAACACGTCGATGACACGCGTCGCGAGGCGAATCAGCAATCCACCGCGCAGGCGCTCGACCTCGGTGCGTTCATGTTCACACATCAAGCGGTTGCCTGCCTGACAGGCCTTGAACGAAGCAAGCGAATCCCCACCATCCTGGTACATCTTGCTCAATGCGAACTGCAACATTGCGCGCTCCCGAAGAGACAGCCGATCGCGCTGCAGCAGCTTGCGCAGCTGCTTGATCTGAGCCCCTGCGCCGGCGAAATGCCGGGTCTGCGAGTATCGAAGCCAAAGCTCGGCATCGTCGCGCCGCACGGCCAGCAGCGCCGCCAGAAAAGCACTCGCCTCCTCCATGCGTCCCAGCGCCCGCAGAGCCATTGCATACAGCCTCATCGCCTGCTGGCTCTCGGGGTTCAGCCGCATTGCCTCACGCAGCGCGGCGGCGGAAGCTTCGTAACGACCCAGTTCGTAGAACGTACTTCCGACCAGTTCGAATACGCCCGCATCGGCGTCCGGAAGACTGAGCAGCTGCGCGGCGTACTGCAGCGCCGTGTTGTGCATGCGCAGTTGCAGGGACAGCAGCGTCAGCGACGTCAGCGCCCCGCGATTCTGGGGGTCGCGCTCAAGCACCTGGCTCAACAACTCTACTGCATCGAGCTTGCGGTCCTCGTCAACAGCCTGGCTGGCTTCAGTGAGCAGGGAGCGAAGCTCTGATGCCGGTGCCGCTGCCGCTGCCGACAGGCGTGGCCGGGTCGCCGCCATCATCGAATGAAGTCGAACAGGCTGAGCCTGCCCAGCTGTACGTAGGTCTGTTGCGCAGCCTGCAGGGCCACCTGCTGGAGGTTGAAGCGGCTAATGGCTTCGGCATAGTCGAGATCCTGGATCTGCGAGAGCGCCGTCTGCAACTGCAGTTTCTGGTCCTCGTTGACCACGCCCTGGCTGTCGATCGTGTTGAGCCTGGCGCCCACGTCGGTGCGCAGTGCCAGCACGCGACCCAGGGCCTGGTCGATGTTCTGCAGGCCCGCGGCGATGGACTGATCCCGCAGCGTGTTGCCCGCCGCGGAACTCCTGGGGGTTTCCAGCTCCGCCGCCAGGGCATCCACGATCGCAAACACGGAGGTCACACCGGCAGGTTCAATGGCGAAACTGTCGCCGGCTGCAGGCGCGCCCGCGAGCACGATGCGCCGCCCGGCGTAATCGATCGCCTGGTCGGGCTGGTAGGCACCGCTGGCGACGACGACCCCGCTGCCGTCGCGCAGCTGCCAGGCCTCCGCAGAGGTGAACTCGAGATTCAGTGCAGTATTGTCGATCAGCGTGGGATTGAGCACTTCACCGGCGGCCACGCGGCCGGTGCCCGAATTGCCCGTGTCCGGGGTCACCGTGAACACGCCATTGCCGCGTGGGATGCTCATCCACGCCTGCCCACTTTCGCCAACGGCGACGCTTCGATCGGGCGACAGGGCCACCCGACGCTGGCCACCATCCCCCAGATAGGCTACTGCCCCACCGGCGTCGCGCACGAACGGCCGGCTGCCGGAGCGGTAACCGGCAAACATGTACTCGCCGCTGGCATCGCGCGCATTGGCGCCATCGAGCAGCCCCTCGGCGAGCTGACGCACCTCCAGCGCGAGGGCTGCGCGAGACTCGTTGTTCTGGGTGCCGTTGGCCGCCTGAAGCGTAAGCTCACGCACCCTCTGCAAAGCTTCGCCCATCTGCGTGAGCACCGATTCCTGCTGCTGAAGACGGCTGACGGCCGCATCTGCGTTGCGGGAATATTGGTCGACTGCGGCGATTCTCTCACCAAGCTTCAGCGACTGGATCGCACCACCCGGGTCATCCGAGGGCTTGAGGATGCGCTTGCCCGTGGCCAGCTGCTGCTGGGTCGCCGCCAGCGACGCCTGGTTGCGCTGAATCGCGCCGATGCCGCCGTCGAAAATCTGTGCCGTTGAAATTCGCATTGATGAACCTCCTGCGGACTGCTCGCCCGCTCAGCCCTTAGCGCCGGACGGCCGCGAGCAGCGTGTCAAACATTGAACCTGCCACCGCGATGACCTGGGCACTGGCCTGGTAGGCCTGCTGGAAACGCAGCAGGTTCGCGGCCTCCTCGTCGAGGTTGACGCCCGAGATGTTCTCGCGCTGGGCGCGAGCATCAGCGAGCATTCGTCCCTGCACCTCTGCGTTGATCGAGGCACGCCGTGTCTTTACGCCGACATCGGCCACCAGTTCCGCATAGCCCTCGGAGAGGCTTGTTGTGCCGCCGGCCAGGGTGCGCTGCCTGGCCAGGCCTGCCAGCGCCAGGGCGCCGCGGTTATCGCCGACACCGCCGGCATTGTCGCGAACCTCGAAGCGATCACCCTCTGCGGGTGTCCCCCGAATCACCGTGCGCCAGCCATTGAGCTCGATGGTGGTGTCGCCAGACGGATCCGGAGAGAAACTCGTTCCGCCGACCACGAACTGCCCGCCGGTAAACTCGATATCGATGGGGTTGCGCAGGTCCGCGGCAGCGGGATCGACAATGCTGATCTCCCGCAGGCTCGCCGCACCGGTGTTCTGGGCCGCCGCCTCAGCGCGCACGGGCAATGCTGCGGCAACCGCCCTGGGATCGGTGATGCGCACGCTCAGATCGCCCGCCACCTGCAGGGGGCGCAACAGGAAGCTGTCCCCGCGTTGCGCGCCGCTCACGCCCGAGAGATCCAGACTCAGACCATCGAAATCCAGGCTGTCGCCTGGAGCCAGGGTAGCCAGACGCTCGCCATCTGCCAGCCTGCGCAGCACCCAGTTGTCGCCATCGAAGCGCAGCTGGTAGTCGCTGGCCTCCAGCGCACCGACATCGCTGATGGCCAGATCCGGAATACCGCTGGCCACGTTGCCGAGGTTGGCATACACGCGCGGATCGGGACGCTCGAAAAATGCGCCACCGGCCAGACCTCGAAGATCCATGCCTGCGGCGTGCTGCTCGTTGAAACTGTCGACCAGCGACACGGCAATACGGCCAAGCCCGTTGCTGGCCGGGTCGAACAGGGTATCGCGAAGATCCAGCAGTGCGCCGAGCTCCCCGCCAGTCATGAACTCGGTGGCAATCACCGTGGCCGAACCGTTGCGAAACCCGATATCCAGTCGGCCCGGATCCGCGCCCATCGCCTGGGCAAACAGCCGCGTTTGCTCGAAGCCCACCACAAGGGCCTGGCCCCGACCGATATAGATGTTGACGCTGCCATCGGACTGCTCAAGAGTCTTGACCGAGGTCAGTGATGACAGATCGCGAATCAGCTCGTCGCGGCGATCCAGCAGGTCATTGGGATCGCGCCCGCCGCTGCGCCCCCGTGCCTCGACGATCTCGCGGTTGAGCTGCGCGATGCTCGTGGCCAGCTGGTTGATCTCGTCTACGGTCCCGCTGATGCGACCATTGGCAATGCTGCGTTGGTCCTCAATGCGGCCTTCCAGCTGAGCGAAGCGATCGGTCAGCGACTGCGCCTGGCTGATCAGCTGCTGGCGGGCGGCCGTCGAGGTCGGATCGGTGGCGACGTCCTCAAGCGCTGCGAAGAACTGACTCAGTGCCGGCGCGAGCCCGGAGTTCGGATCGGCCAGCAGCGTGTCGAGCCGGCCGGCGAACTCCGCGTAGGTGCGCTCGTAGCCTGCACCCGACAGATTCATGCCCAGGCGCGCCTCGACGAATTGATCGACGACGCGGCGCACACCAGTGGTGGTCACACCCGTACCCAGAGAGCCGAAGCCGGAGTTCAGCGGCTGCGAGGTGCCCAACTGCAGCTGCTGGCGGCTGTAGCCTTCCGTGCCAACATTGGCGATGTTGTGCCCGGTGACCTGCAGGGCGCGCTGATACGCCAGCAACGCCGAAGTGCCGACACCGAAAATGCCGCCTCCGCTCATCTCTCATCTCCCGCGGCCGCGCGCACATGCGCAACCTGTGCTGATGGTGGGTTGTCGGCCGCGGGCGTGTGAACTTGATCACGCGGTGAGCTCGCCGTGTTGGCCGCGCTGCTCGATGTCTCGCGCGAGCGCACCGGCACCCCCGGCAGTCCCCGCTCGACGATCGACATGATCTTGGCGGCATACTCGGGATCCGTGGCCCAACCGCCCTTCTGCAGGCCGCGGGCATAGTCAGCACTGGTGCTGGCCTCCCGCGCCGGTGCATAACGTGGCCGGTTCTCGATGATCTGTACGTAATCGTCGAAGCTCTCGGCGATGCTGGCGTAGACGCGAAACGGCTCACGGCGACGCTCGGGCACGCCATTAATGAACTCCAGCGTCGAGACGCTGGCCTGCCTGCCCTGCCACCCGCCTGTCGCCTTGATGCCGAAGAGATTGTGTGAGGGGCGGCCGGTCGCATCGGTGATCATGTGCTGACCCCAGCCGGTCTCAAGCGCGGCCTGCGCGACCAGCACATCCGGCGGCACGCCAAGCCGTTGCGCCGCCCGACGCGCGTGCGGCCACAGGGCAGAAACGAAAGCCTCCGGCGTCTCGGGCGCAAAGCGCTGAGCGGTCGTACGGGCGAGCGGATTTACGCTTGGGCCTGCTTCGGGCTGTCGATAGCTTGCCGCCTCGGGGAGCGCCGAGGCGTGATCGCCGCGCAGGCGCACCGGTCCCATCGGCGATACTGGCCGTGCGGTCTGGCCATCATCGCCCCCGAGCTGGCGCAGAATCGAGTCGGCCAGGCCGATACCACGGCCCCGCGACAGCGTCAGCGACATCTGCTGGTCGAGCATATCCTCGTGAAAGCGCATACGCTCGCGATCCACCAGGCCGCCATCGATGACCGAGGAAGCATCACGCATCTGCTTGAGCATCTGGTTGAGAAACAGCGCCTCGAACTGCTGCGCCACGGCACGGCGCGCCTCGGGCGTATCATTGGCGGCCTCGCGACGCAGCGAGGCCATGCCCTGCAGGTCGGTAAAGGTGAAGGCCGCGTCGATACCAGCGCTCATGGGCGTTCAGATCACGATCAGCTCGGCGCGCAGCGCGCCGGCCTGATGCAGCGCCTCAAGGATCGCGACCAGGTCGCCGGGGGCTGCGCCGACATCATTCACCGCGCGTACGATCTCGTCGAGGTTGGTGCCGGGCCCGAAGGGGAACATCCGCGAGCCGCCCTCGCTGACCTCTATGTCGGTTCTTGGCGTCACGACCGTCTGGCCACGCCCGAATGGCTCGGGCTGCGAGACATCGAAGTTCTCCGTGATGGTCACGGTCAGACTGCCATGGGACACCGCTGCCGGCAGCACGCGCACGCCGCCGCCCATGACGATCGTGCCGGTTCGCGCGTTGACGATGACCCGTGCCGGCGGCTCGCCGGGGGTCACCGTGAGATTCTCGAGCACGGAGACGAAGGCCACGCGCTGCGAGGGATCCATTGGCGCGCGCACGCGCACGGAGGTGGCGTCCATCGGCATGGCCAGCACATCACCGAGCGAGTCATTGATCGCATCGGCCAGGCGCCGCGCCGTCGTGAAATCCGCTCGATTGAGATTCAGCACCAGGCTGTCGCCATGATTGAAGCTGCTGGCCACTTCACGTTCGACCGAGGCACCCCCGGGAATACGACCGACGCTGGGCACGTTGACGGTGACCCGCGAGCCATCACGCCCGCCCGCACCGAATCCACCCACCACCAGATTGCCCTGTGCCATCGCATAGACCTGGCCGTCGGCACCCAGCAGCGGCGTCATCAACAGGCTGCCTCCGCGCAGGCTGCTTGCATTGCCGATGGACGAGGCCGTGATATCGATGGTCTGACCCGGCTTTGCAAACGGCGGCAGCTCGGCATGCACCATCACCGCCGCCACGTTCTTCACCTGCAAATTCGTACCCGGTGGAATCGTCACGCCCAGCTGGCCGAGCATGTTGCGCAGGCTCTGCGAGGTGAACGGCGCCTGCGTGGTCTGATCGCCGGTGCCGTCGAGACCCACCACCAGCCCATAGCCGACCAGCTGGTTGGAACGCACGCCCGCCACGCTGGCGAGGTCTTTCACGCGTTCGACAGCATGGCCGGTAGCGGGTGCGCCCACCGCTGCGAACGCTGTCGCCAGAGTGCACAGCAGCCATACCGGCACCGCGCGGCGAATGCGTGAAACTGATTTTGTTGCGATCATCGGGTTACGCTCCACTGGCCTAGAAGGGCCAGGCCGGACTGTTGAAGAAACGTGTCAGCCAGCCCGGCGAGCTGCTGTCGGCGACCGTGCCGGTACCACCATAGGCCAGCTGGGCGTCGGCCACCTGAGTGGAGAACACGCTGTTGTCGGCACGGATATCCACGGGGCGTACGATGCCGCGCAGACGGATGTACTCCTGCCCCTGATTGATGCGCATCCACTTCTCACCCTGGACCCGCAGGTTGCCATTGGGCAGCACCTCGGCCACGGTCACCGTGATCGAGCCTTCCAGCAGATTGCTCTGTGCCGCATCGCCCTGGCCATCGAACGAGCGCGAACCCCCGATCTCGGTGTCCAGCAGCGGTACACCGTCGCGCGTCACCGGCCGCCCGGCGATGGTCGGATTGAGCAGTCGCACACTGCTTTCCTTTGCCGTGGACGCGCCGGCAGATTTGCGCGCATTGGTCCGCTCGGCGAGCAGCACCGTCAGCACATCGCCCACGCGCCGCGCCTTGTAATCCTGGAACAGGCTCTGCGAGGAGGCGGCATGAAAGATCGCACCCTGGTTGTCGCGCGGCGAGACCGCCTCGACCGGCGGCGTTGCCGTGAAGCGCTCGTCGCCACCCTTGTAGTTGACCGGCGCGCCCGCGCAGGCAGCCAGTCCGAGGCTGGCCAGCAGCGGCAACAGGCACCGTCCGCCTGTCTGCAGGCCCACGCGCATCTGGCCGAACCCCTGATCTGATGTGGTCATCGTGAAATCACTCCTGGCGGCGACTGCTGCGCGCCTCAGCGGCCGAGATTGTTGTTCGCGAACTGCAGCATCTGGTCGGCTGTCGAGATCGCCTTCGAGTTGATCTCGTAGGCGCGCTGCGTCTCGATCATGTTCACGAGCTCCTCGACGGTATTGACGTTGGAGCTCTCAAGCATGCCCTGCATCAGGGTGCCCAGACCGGTCAGCCCGGGCGTGCCGACCTGCGGTGCCCCGCTGGCTGCAGTCTCCACCAGCAGGTTGCCGCCGATGGCCTGCAGACCGGCAGGATTGACGAAGTCCGCAAGCTGGATCGCGCCGATTTCCTCGGGCACCGGGTTGCCCGGCACGGCCGCGGTGATGATGCCGTCCTGGCTGATGCTCACCGACAGGGCGTTGTCGGGAACGACGATGCCGGGCTGCAATTCGAAGCCACTGGCCGTGACCACCTGACCGTCGCGGTTGACCTGCAGCGCGCCATCACGCGAGTAGGCCAGCGAGCCGTCAGGCATGAGGATCTGCAGAAAACCGCGACCCTGTACGGCGACATCGAGCGCATTGTCGGTCTGGATCAGGTTGCCCTGGGAATAGATTTTTTCGGTTGCCACGGTGCGCACACCGGTGCCGAGCATCAGGCCCGACGGCAACTGCGTGTCCTGCGAGGACTGCGCACCCGGCTGGCGGATGTTCTGGTAGACCAGGTCCTCGAACACAGCACGGCCCTTCTTGAAGCCGCTGGTGTTGACGTTGGCCAGATTGTTGGAAATGACCGACATGCGCGTCTGCTGCGCGTCCAGTCCGGTCTTGGCGATCCACAGTGCCTGATTCATGACTCAATCCTCTATTTCGGGCGTAGTGCCGCGACTCATCAGCCCAGACGCATCAGAGCGCTGGAACTGCGATCGTTCTGCTCGGCGGTATTCATCATCTTGACCTGCAGCTCGAAGCTGCGGGCGTGCTGGATCATCTCGACCATCGCGCCAATGACGCTGACATTGCTGCCCTCGAGCATGCCGCCAACCAGGCGGACATCAGCCTCCGGCGGCGGTGCTTCGCCATCGGCCACGCGTATCAGTCCGTCTTCGCCGCGACGCAGCGTCTGCGGCTCGGGATTGACCAGGCGGATACGCTCCACCACGGCCAGGCCCGCAGCATCCTGGCCCAGGGGTCGGATGCTGATCGTGCCGTCGCCTGCAATCTCGAGCGCCTCGTACGGCGGCAGGGCGATCGGGCCACCATTGCCCATCACCGGCAGACCTGTCCCCGTGGTCAGCATGCCGAAGGCATCGACCCGCAGGTCGCCGGCTCGCGTGTAGGCCTCGCCGCCATCGGGCGCCTGCACGGCGATCCAGCCCTCGCCCTCGACGGCCACATCGAGTTCCCGGCCGGTGGCCATCAGTGCCCCGGGCGTGAAGTCGATGCCGCGCCCTGCGGTCACCGAGTAGGTGCGCGCACTGGCATGTCCGGGCCCGGCCAGCGGCACCTCTGCCGCGCCGGCCAGTGTCGAGCGAAAGCCCGTCGTGGAGGCGTTGGCAAGATTCTGGCTGGTCACCGATTGCGCCACCTGTGCCTCGCGGGCACCGGTCATCGCAACATAGAGCAGTCTGTCCATGGCTTAAGCGTTTCCGTCAGCGGATATTGATGATGGTCTGGGTGACCGAGTCGGCCGTGCTGATCACCTGGGCATTGGCCTGGAAGTTGCGCTGTGCGGTGATCAGGTTGACCAGCTGGGCTGCGATATCGACGTTCGAGGCTTCCAGTCCGCCCGACTGCAGCGTGCCCAGGTCCCCATTGCCCGCCACCCCGAAGATCGGGTCGCCGGCGCCGAAGGTCTCGACCCAGGCGTTGTCACCTGCCTGCTGCAGACCTTGCGGATTGGAGAAGTTGGCCACGGCAATCTGACCCAGTGGCGAGCTCTGGCCATTGGTGTAGCGCGCGAACACCACGCCGCTGCCGTCGATATCGATGCCGGTGAGGCGGCCGCTGGCAAAACCGTCCTGCCGAAGGGCCGCGACGTTGTCGCTTGTGCCGAACTGGGTTGCATTCGACAGATCGAACTCGATATTCATCGCCGCGGCGCCGTTGGAGGGCGTGAAACCGCCGAAACTCACTGGCGTGGCCGGTGCGACCAGGGCACCGTCAGCTCCGAATTCCAGCGCCTGCGGGCCGCCGACCGCCTGACCATCGATCGCCAGGTGCGCATCCCAGTTCAGCGAGCCGGTATTGCGGAAGAACAGCGTCGCCACGTGCGACTGTCCCAGCGAGTCGTAGACCGTCAGCGAAGTCGAGAATGAGTAGCTGTTCGGATCCGTCGCATCGAAAGTCACCGCCGAGAGATCTTCCGGGTTCGAGCGCAGATTGAATGTGGCCTCGACCTGGCTGGTCGCGCGCGGTGCGGATTCGGTGGTTGCCAGGCGCAGATCGCCGATGTTGCCGGTATTGAAGGTCCCTGCCAGCGGGTCCTGGACCGGATAGGCCTGCAGGCGCTTGCCCCCGGTGTTGACGACGAATCCATCGCGATCGACCTGGAAGGATCCGTCGCGCGTGTAGCTGCGGCCGCCGCCATCGGCGAGTACGAAAAAGCCCTTGCCCGACAGCGCCATGTCCAGATTGCTGCCGGTGAAGTCGATGTTGCCCTGCGAGAACTGTTGCGTCACCGCGGCCAGACGCGTGCCGGTCCCGATGGCCGTGCGACTCACACCGCCGTAGGCGGTGGCGAAAATGTCGGAGAACTCTGCGCGCGATTGCTTGAATCCGGTGGTCCCGGAGTTCGCGATATTGTTCCCGGTGACACGCAGATCCGCGGAGGCTGCATTGAGTCCGCTCAGTGCTGTACGAAATGGCATGTGATTACTCCTGCAATCAGTTGGCTATGCCGCGCACGCGGCTGAAATCGACGACGCCCAGGCCGGTTACGGTCAGGGACAAACTGCCCTGCCGGCCACCCAGCGCCACACTCTCGACGCGTCCGGACACCAGGGCATCGAGCGCCACGGCGCTGCCTGCCTGGGTGCCGGTGGCACGCAGTTCGTAGAATCCCGGATCGGCCCGCCCGCCGTTGGAGAGTTGACCGTCCCATCTGAAGGGCACCTGTCCGCCGGCGGCAGAATCCACCGGCAGGGAGGTCACCAGGCGTCCGCTGAGATCGTAGACGCCGAGCGTGACGCCATTGACGCCCTGGGGAATATCCACCGCGCCGGCCAGACTGCCCTCGGGCGGCAACCAGCCCTCACGGGCCGGCACCAGCACCTGGCGATCCACCAGACCTGCGGCCTGCAGCGTCTGGTTGCCGGCAATCGTGCCCGCCAGCGACTCGAAGGACTTGCGCATGTCCTCGATACCCGAAACGGTGCCGAACTGCGCCAGCTGGCCGAGGAACTCGCCGCTTTCCATCGGTGCGAACGGGTCCTGGTTGCGCAGCTGCGTGATCATCAGCCGCATGAAGTCCTCCTGGCCAAGCCGGTCACGCGGCTTGTCCGAGGGCTTGGCTGCGAGGCCGAGCTGGCTGAGTGCGTTGCTGTCGATATTATTGGCCATCAGCGCTGACCCAGCTGCAGTGTGCGCAGCATCAACTGCTTGACGGTATTCATCATCTCGACGTTGTTCTGGTAATTGCGCGAGGCCGACATCATGTTCGCCATCTCCTCGACCATATTGACGGCCGGGAAGAACACGTAGCCTTCCTCATTGGCGAGGGGATGACCCGGCATGTACTCCATGCGCGGCGGCGACGAACTCTCGGCGATGCCGGTCACCCGCACGCCGGCACCGGCGGCAGGCCCGCCGCCCTGCTGGGCCATCATCGCCGCGAATACCGGCTGCTTGGCCCGATAGACGCCTTCGGCCGTCGCACTGGCCACCTCTGCGTTGGCCATGTTGCTGGCCACCGTGTTGAGACGCACAGACTGGGCGCTGAGCGCCGAGCCGGACATGTCGAATACCTTGAACAGACTCATGTTGTCTTCTCCATCAGGTCCGGGCGTATGCCCTATTCGCCGCGCAGCGCCTTGCGCAGGCCTTCAACTCTGGCACCCAGGAAATCCAGGCTCGCCTGGTAGCGCACGGCGGCCTCACCAAAGGCCGCCTGCTCCATCTGCATATCGACGGTGTTGCCATCCAGCGAGGGATGATTGGGCATCCGGTACATCGACTCGGGCGCCGCACCGGTCTGCGCAGCCGAAATGTGTCCGCGCTGCGTGGCACGCAGTCTGCCGGCATCACCTTCGTTAACAGCCGCCTGCAGCGCACTGCGAAAATCAATGTCACGCGCCTTGAAGCCTGGCGTATCGGCGTTGGCCATATTGCCGGCCAGCACTTCCAGACGCCTGGCGCTGACGGCCAGTGCCTGGGGATGTATGCCCAGCGCTGCATCGATCATCTTGTTCATGCGGCCTGCTCCCGGATGCTCTGTCGCAGGAAGCAATGCAAGCGTCATGCCAAGAACGGGACTTATTGGGGCGACGAGCGCTTTACACGCGTCGAAAGGGTGGATGAGCGTTGCAAACGGCAAACGACTGCCGCGCGGTGGCAAGCGATTGCCGCTACAGCAGGGTCCGGGCTGCCGGCTTCCGGGCAGCCGCCAAATCAATGACGCCGCGAGTTGAGAAGAAACTCGGTGACGGCCCCGGCGAACTCGTCAGGATCGAATTTCGCGAGCAGACGATCAGCGCCTGCCTCGTGACACGCGCGACTGTTGAAGCGACCGCTCAGCGAGGAATGCATCATCACGAAAAGCTGCGCCAGGCGCGGATCCTTGCGGATCTCACGCACCAGCGTATAGCCGTCCATCTGCGGCATCTCAATATCGGAGATCACCATCGAGACACGTTCGTCAACGCTGCCAGTATCGGCCCAGTACCTGAGTCGGTCCAGCGCCTGGACCCCATCATTGCACAGGATCGCATCCACCCCGATGTCCTGCAGGGCGCGGCTGATCTGATTGCGGGCCACCGCTGAGTCATCGGCGACCAACGCGCATCGTGGACGCTCGCCCAGGGTTTTGCGGGCATGGATAGCGATCTGCGTGGACACACCGGCGCCCGGACCGGTCACCAGATTCAGCACCCGTTCGACGTCCAGGATCTGCACCAGGCGGTTGTCGATAAGCGTGATCGCCGTGACATGAGACTGTTCCGGATCGTCAACGGGAGGCGGATGGACGCTATCCCAGCCGGTATTGACGATACGCTCGATGCCGCTGACCAGCAGCCCCTGGATGGAGCGGCTGAACTCGGTGAGCACGATGTAGTCGGCCTGCCGTGCCGGCAATGAGGGCTGGCCGATGGAGCGGGCGAGGTCGAGCACCGGAACCGTCACACCGCGAATCCGCGCCAGCCCCGCGACCAGCGGATGGGCATTTGGAAAACGGCGTAATGGCGCGGCCTGGACGACTTCCCGGACCTTGAAGACGTTGATGCCGTAGAGCTGGTCATGGCCGAGACGGAACAATAGCAGCTCAAGCCGGTTCTGGCCCACAAGTCGCGTCAGGCGGTCAACATTTTCGAGCACCTGGGCCACTGAGACTCCAAGAAACTGGTGGGGGAACACGCGATGCACGAGGGGTATCGACCACTTGCGCATAAACTTGATCGCCAACACGGATCACCGGCGCATAAGAACTGGCACATCTATTGCATCAGCAAATACAGGAAGACGCGATGCTGCGGCGACTGCCGGAGCGTTGACACATAATGAGGAGAACATCGTTGAGATCACGCACGCTTTGCCTGCACGCCGTCGCGCTGATACTCGTGTTCGCACCGCTCGCCGCGCCGGCTCAAGCGCCTGAATCTGCTGATCACGCGCAGCTTCGAGCGCTGGCCGAGCGCCATGCCCTGGCGCAGGTCGCAAGCCTGGCGCCTGATTCGGCTCGGCTTCGTGCCGAGGCAGCCCGCCTCGATCCCCGCCTGCGGCTGCCAGCCTGCGCACAGCCCCCCGAAACCTTCGATCCGCCTGGCCAACGTCCCGGGGCGAACCAGAGCATCGGCATTCGTTGTCACACAGGCGCGGGCTGGACACTTTACATCCCTGTACGTGTGGAAATGCTCGCCGACGTTGTGGTCCTTGCCGCGGCTGCCGCCCGAGGTACGGCGCTGACATCCGCCCACGTCCGGCTGGAGAGCCATGATCTGGCCCAGCTCAATGGCGGTTGGTTGACAGACCCGAATGACGCAGTCGGCATGGTGTTACGCCGGCCGGTACGCCCCGGCACCGTGCTGACCAGCAGTGTGCTGGAGCGGCCCAAGCTGGTCCGCCGGGGCGAACGCGTGCGCGTCGTCTCTTCCGGCGGCGGCTTCGCCGTGGCCACTGAAGGTGAGGCACTCAACGACGCGGCAGAGGGCGAGCGGGTGCGGGTGCGCAACGTGAATTCTCGCAGCATCATTGAAGGCCGCATGGCGGCCGACGGACAGGTCGTGACCGCCCGATGAGTACTCGCCTGCGATGAAAGAGACAATTTTTTGACGTTCAGGGCTCAAGTTTCGGCAGTCACGGTCGATAGTCCCTGCACAACCTGGACTCAAGGTCGATCAGACCAGCACACCAACAAGAGAAACGGCGATGCAGATCAAGCACTCGACAATCAGCGATCCGGCGGCCGGCCAGCGGGCCGGAAGTTCGGCTTCTCCGCGCAACCAGGCAGCTGGGCAAAGCGTTTCGGGCGGTACCAGCGCCGACCAGCTGACGCTGACGCCGGCGGCCCGCCAGTTGCTTGAGGCGAACCGTGCGGCGCCGGGCGACGGGGTCGACGCCACCCGGGTAGCCCAGATCAAGGCACAGATTGCCGATGGCCGCTACCAGGTTGATGCACAACGCGTTGCCGAGCGTATCCTGGCAATGGAGAAGGCGCTCTAGATGTCCGCCCACGATCCGCAGCAACTGCACCAACCCGAGTCCACGCACAGCGGTGCTGGCGCCGCGCTGCAGCAGTTGCTGACGCTTCTCGAGGCCCTCGAGGACGCGCTCGGGCATGAAGCGAAGGCCCTGGTAGCTGGAGACATGGCGGCGCTTTCGACGCATACCATCACCAAGCGGGCGCTGCTGCGCGAACTCCAGGGACGCATGAGCCCGAACAGCGTATCTTTTTCGGGCCAGGATGTGCCGGAACTGCTTGCAAGGCTGCATCGCTGCCATGCGCTGAATCAGTCAACCGGTGCGGCCATCTACAGCGCAATGCGTCACAACGCCCAGGTGCTGAGCATGCTCGGCTATGACTCCGGCCCGGTCGCATATGCGCCGCACGGCAGCTCATCGACAGGTATCACCCACAGCGGCCGCAGCCTGGCAAGCGCCTGACGACGACCTGCCGCAAAGCTTCCGCACCGTCATCGGTGGCTCCTCAAGTTAGTACCCCCAGTGCCGATACCTCTTGCATCACCACCCAACCAGGTGTTCGCGCTTATGGCAAACAAGGATTCTGTGCTGTTGACCGCAACGCTGGTCGCCGCTTTGGCCGTGGCCAGCCTGCTGGCCATCACCGCCATCTTTGGCCGCTGGCTGGAAGCTGCGCTTGCTGCGCTTGCGCTGCTGGCAACGGCGGCAGCCCTGTGGCGTACATTGGTTCGGACGTCGGCGTCAAAAGTCTCCCGCGATCAGGTGATCGAGCTCGTCCGCGGCCTGGATACCGAGCTTGACCAGGACGTCGAGGGCATCGAGCTTGAGATCCACCGCGTACAGAAGCTGATCGCCGGGGCCGTCGCCGAGCTCTCGGCCAGCTTCACCCGCCTGCACGCCATCGCCCGCTCGCAGGGAGAGCTGCTGGAGCGAAGTCTTGGCACCGGTCCCGACAGCCAGGCACAGGACAGTGTCGGTAGCGAGGCGTCGGTGGATGCGCTGCATGGTTTCATGGAGGCGCTTGTGAGTGTCAGCGGGCAGAGCGTTGCCATGGCGGCCGATACCGAAAATATGCTCACGCACCTGCACGGTATTTTTCGCGTACTCGAAGAAGCACGCAGCCTCGCCGAGCAGACCAACCTGCTGGCGCTGAACGCGAGCATCGAGGCCGCCAGGGCTGGCGAGGCCGGTCGCGGGTTTGCGGTAGTCGCCGATGAAGTGCGCAAGCTCTCGCAGCGATCCGCCGAGTTTAATGAGCAGATCCGCGAAAGAGTCGAGGAGACACGTGAAGCCGTTGCCCGGGTACAGAACAATGCGCACACACTCGCCTCGTTTGATCTGGAAAAGACCACAGCCGAGAAGAATCGTATCAGTCGCGCCCTGAAACGTGCCGAGAGCGCGAGGAGTGAGATACGACAGAAACTGATGACAGAGCTCGCCCCCATCAACGAAAACCTGCATAGCACTGTGGCCGATGCAGTGCGTTCACTGCAGTTCCAGGACAGCTCCACCCAGGCCCTGACCACCGCTGCTGAAGCGATCTCACGACTTACGGACCTGCGTGTCGAGGTACAGTCTGCTGTCCGGGGTACATCCGACCCTTTGAGCTGGATCCCGGTCTTGACCGAGAAACTCAGTACTCTGCGAACCCGTCGCCGCACGCGCATGCGATCGAGGCCTGTGGCCCAGACCTCGATGACGCAAGGCAGCGTCGAGCTTGTCTGATCGTTCACATACTTCGACGGCAAGCCACATGACAATCACTCTCCCGCAGATCGGTACACGCATGAGTGTCGAGAGCGCGCACCTGTCCGGGCGTTTCTGGTCGACGCTGATCGGCTACCGAAAGGGCAGTTATGTCATGCTCGAGACACCAGAGACAAAAATCCCGCCCGGTCTCAGCGTGGCGTTCTCAGAACAGGATGTGCTTACTATCCGGTACGTAGAAAACGGTACCGTCGTAGGCTTCCGTACGCCGGTGCTCGGGCGCATACGCGCCCCCGTAATGCTGATCGTCGCGGCATATCCTCACCATGTCCATACGCATGCGCTGCGTCAGCACCCCAGGTTGAGCTGTTACCTGCCCTGCCATGGACGGATAGGCGAACATGTTTTCACTCGCGCAATCCTGCGCGATGTCAGTGTTCACGGCTGCCAGCTGCGCATCCCGGTGGAAAACCTGCCCCCGGAAGGCAAACAGAAGTTACTGGAGGGCGAGATCGAAATCGAGCTGGCCCTGCTGGGCGAACACGGGTCGAATACTATCGATCAGTGCATCAACGGACGCGTGGTGGGCCTGGAGTCGCAACGCGGCTATGCCATGTTGCGCGTCCATACCGATGCTGATCTCAACGAACTGATGAGCTATCTGAGCGCCTTCACTGCCCGCATCGAGTTCAGCTCCACCGCTTAGCCAACCTGCCCCCTCACTCGGCTGCGCACTCCTGTGTAGCCAAGGCCAGGATGTCATCGCCAACGCTTGGATCCAGCCCGAGCGCGTGCATGTCCAGCGGGTTCGCCGGTGCGAGATCGGCCGCAAAGCTGCCAGGCAGTCGGCCAGAAAGCTGGTCAGCCAAGGCGATGATCCGCGCCAGGAGACCCGACGCATCGTCGCTGAATTGCGCCTCGTGATGACCTGCTACCAGGGAGACAGTCCAGTCGGGAAACTTCCAGGTCCGCAGCGCCGCCGCCCCGACCTGTGCGTGATCCATGCCAAGATGCGCACGCTCACTCGCAAGATAACCGTCGGGCTCATGAGACACGGCAGTCACCACGTCGCAGAAGCCCTGGCGATCGAGCTGGATCATCACGATATGACCGACATCATGCAGCAACCCCCCAAGAAAGGCGCGCTGTGGGTCAACCCCCGGCACGTGCAGCGCAAGGCGGCGCGCGACAGCGGCCGTGGTCCTGGCATGCATCCAGAGGCAGCGGGCGTCGAAACGCTCGCACAACCTGCCCTGTTTGAAAAGCCGCCTCAGCGTCGCGGCGTAAATGAGGTTCCGCAGGGCTTCGAATCCAAGCACGCGCAGCGCCTGGTGCAGGGACTCGACCTGCCGGGAAAGCCCGTAGAACGGTGAATTCGCCACTGCCAGCACATTGCTGGACAAAGCCACATCCTGCTTGAGCAGTTGCAGGACACGAAGATCCGAAATATCCGGATCACGCATCTCCGCCATCAGCTGGGCTGCGAAATCGCCGATCGTCGGCAACCGCCTTGCACGGAAGTTACCAGTGCTGTCAAACGCTGCGGCCAGACCCTGTCGCGGTGACCGGCGAGGCGTTTCCGCTGGCGCCTGGCTACCGGGAAGCTCCCCATTCATACCACTTCCGCCTCCACATCCTGGTTTATCAATGACCATTGGCGAATTCACCCTGCAGCCTTCCCAGTTCAGCCCTGACCTGCTGTTGCAGGGCCTGCCGTCGAGTCCACCGGAAGTTCAGACAGCTCAGCAGTTCTACATCCGGCACGCCGGGTTCGGAAGTGAACTGCAGACCGATACCCGAATCGCATACCAGGCAATCGGCCAGCGCCACGACGCCCACCAGGGCCCGCACGCCCGAAGGCTGTGCCATGGGCTCATGGTGGTGTCGGACAGCTTCCACTATGCCTTCCGGCAGGCGCCATCCGGCCAGTACCTCGGCGGCGATCTGAGCATGGTCGGCGCCGAAGGCCTGGCGCTCGAGTTTAATCCAGCCGCGCGGACCCGTGGGGCCCGGCCCGGCACGGCCTTCGGCGACCAGCCCACACAGCGTCTCGAACTCGCCGTAGAGTTGCAGCAGCAAGCCGAAGTCGTGCAGCAGGCCAGCGAGGAAAGCATCCTCGGGCGCAAGTCTGGGGTGGGTGGCCGCAAGCATACGTGCCGTGACCGCGACACCCAGGCAGTGTGTCAGTACATCCGAGGCGGAAAATCCGGAGCCTATGCTGGGCAGACTGGGCATGCGATAGCAGCTGGCTGCCAGCGCGATCCCACGAATCGTCGGCAGCCCGAGGACGACCACAGCGCGCTCGATCGAGGAGATCGTACGGGGTTGGCCATAGTAGGCACTGTTGACCACCTTGAGCACGCGAGCAGCCAGCGAGACATCCCGGCTGATGATACGGCTGATGCTGGCAGCACTGCCATGCTCACCGGCCAGTGTGCCGATGAGTTCGGCAATCGACACGTCGACACAGGGCAGGCGTGCAGCCATCCGGGCAATACGTTCATTGCAGCCCGGGGGTGGTACTGCCATGGCGTCTGCGCCGTTCGAGCCTGGATTCGATGCGTGCATGACTTGTGACCGCGGTCCGCGCCCTATTCGAGCGCGACCAGCCCCTGTGCGGCGGCGCGCATCGCCGCTTCCGCCTGGTCGTTGAGTACCAGGATCGAGATGCGTCGATTGATGGGGTGCTCGGGACGATCCTCGAGCAACGGCACCGTCGAGCCCAGGCCTACGACCCGGCCGAGTTTCGTTTCATCCAGCCCGCCGCCAACGAGGGCGCGTCTGGCCGCGTTGGCCCGGTCTACCGACAGTTCCCAGTTGCTGTAGCCGGGCCGGTTCAGCGGCAGGGCGTCGGTGTGGCCGGAGATGCTGATGCGGTTACGCACCTTGTTCAAGGTGACCGCGAGCTCCCCGATCAGGGACTCAGCGTAGCCCTCCAGCGTGGCACTGCCCAGCGCGAACATCGAGCGACGTTCCTGGTCGACAATCTGGATACGCAGACCCTCGGGCGTGATGTCGATCAGCAGATGCTCGGCATACTGAGTCATCGACGCCTTTTCGCGCAGGGCAAGCTCTAGCTCTTCGCGCAGCGCCTCGAGCGCGGACCGGTTGTCCTCGGCGACCATCGCCTGATCGTTTGCCTCGCGTGGCAACTCCATGCTGCCGCCAAGATCAATGACCGCGCTGCTGGGTCCACCATCACCCAGGGAGGCCGCTGCCGGCGGCATCGTACTCGTGCCCATGACGGCCGAAGGATTGTTGAAGAACTCCGAGATCGCACCCTTCTGGGCCTCATCGGTGGAAGCCATCAGCCACAACAGCAGGAAAAACGCCATCATCGCAGTGGCGAAATCGGCAAAGGCCACTTTCCAGGAGCCGCCGTGATGGCCATCGACCTTGTAGATCCGCTTGATGACAATGGGCTGGGCACTCATGCTGACAAGGCTCCGTAATCAGGCCGCAGCCGCCGCAGGGGCGCCCTTGAGTTCCTGTTCCAGCTCTTCGAAGTTGGGGCGAATCTCCGGCGGGATCGCCTTACGACCGAATTCGACCGCGACCTTGGGTGCATACCCGCGCAGGCTCGCCAGGATGCAGGTCTTGATGGTGGCGTAGTACTGGGTCTCCTCTTCGCCCTGGCGGCTCAGCGCGGTGGCCAGCGGACCCACAAAACCGTAGGCCAGCAGAATCCCGAGAAAACTGCCGACCAGCGCCGCCGCCACCATCTTGCCGATCTCCTCGATCGGCCCGCCAAGCGCACCCATCGTGTTCACGATGCCAAGCACGGCTGCCACGATCCCGAAGCCGGGAAGCGCATCGGCGACACGATTGACGGCATGGCCGGGCTCGGCGGCTTCATGATGATGGCTGTCGAGTTCGATATCCATCAGGTTTTCAAGCTGGAAGGCATCCATATCGCCACTGATGATCAGCCGCATGTAGTCGCGTATGAAAGTGACGGCGTGATGGTCCTTGAGCAGGCCTGGATAGGCCTGAAAGAGCTCGCTGCTGTCTGGGTCGTCAATATCCGCCTCGATGGCGAGCATGCCGTCTTTGCGAGCCTTGGTGAACAGCGCGAACATGAAACGCAGCAACTCGACATAGTCCGGGCGTTTGTAGCGTGGGCCTTTCATCATCGCCGGAATGGCTTTCAGGACCTTGAACACCGTCGCCTTGGGATTGGCGATCACGAAAGCACCTATTGCCGCACCGCCGATAATCACAAGCTCGTAGGGCTGCCAGATCGCCAGCAGCTGGCCGCCATGAGCCATGAAGCCGCCGAATACACAGACGATGACAACGATACTGCCGATGATCAGATTCATACCTGGCGTGCTTCCCGCGCAATCGTATGGGTCCCGGGCACCGCAAGGCGGGGCCTGCGGCTCTCAATGGCGGGAAAAGCCGGCCGGCCAGGCAGCGAACGGGCGCAACCGGGCAGCATCCCACCTTGCGCTATGTCGACAGGCGGGCGACGAACTTGAGACTCAAGCTTCGCGAGACGGGACCTCGCCTCAGAGTGCTGCCCGCACCCGGGCGAGATCTTCCGGCGTATCGACACCGCCTGGCGGCACCTCGCAGGCATCGGCGACCTGGATACGCAGACCCATCCACAGGGCGCGCAGCTGCTCGAGCTTCTCGAGCTGCTCGAGCTCACAGGGCGGTGCCGCGGCCAGTCTTTGCAGGGCGGCAACGCGGTAGGCATAGATGCCGACGTGTCGGCGATGCACGGCGAGCGCTGCGGCCTGTTCGGCATCGCGCGGGTAAGGGATGACGGCACGACTGAAATACAGCGCCCGGCCATCGGCGGCAGTGACCAGCTTGACCACATTCGGGTCGGCGAGCTCATCGCTGCCCGCCAGTGGCGCCGCCAGCGTCGCGATCGCCACGTCGGCAGACACACGCGCAAGCTCGGCCACCTGTGCAATGACTGCCGGGGGAATCAGCGGCTCGTCGCCCTGCACATTCACGACCACGCAGGCAGCGGGCCATTCAAGACGCCTGGCCACCTCGGCGACACGGTCGGTGCCCGATACGTGGCTGGCATCGGTGAACAGTACATTGGCACCAAAGCCGCGGGCGGCCCGTTCGATACGTTCGTCGTCGGTGGCAATCCAGACCTCGGCTGCGCCGCTGTCGCAGGCACGTCGCCAGACGTGCTCGATCATGGGCCGACCGGCCAGCGCCAGCAGCGGCTTGCCGGGCAGTCGCACGGAAGCATAGCGCGCAGGAATGACGACCCGAAAATCCGCATGCGCCTCAATCATCGCAAGCTCCTCGCGTACACCCCGCACGCGTACTCGCCATCACGGCATCGAGCAGCGCTGCCCCGTCGCCTGCCGAGAACTGCGCCTGCACAGGCAGATACCAGTGCCTGGGCAGGCTCATGGCATGGCACTTCACGGCATCTTTCTCCGTCATGACGACAGGATGATCATCATCAAACAGCAGGTCGCCGGCGCGCAGTTTCGCATGGTCGGCCAGCGGATGGGCCAGCACCTGCACCCCGGCCTGCTCCAGCGTGGCGAAAAAGCGCTGCGGGTTGCCAATGCCGGCCACGGCGTGCACCGTCTGGCCGCGCAGACGCTCAAGGGGCATGTTCGGGCTACCGGAGAGCGAAACCAGGTCTCCGGGCACCAGCTGCATGTGCACACTGCCTGCCGGCATCCAGGCCTCACGCTGCGCACCATTGACGACGAGCGCATCGACTTCGCCCAGGCGTGCAACGGGTTCGCGCAATGGCCCGGCCGGCAGACACAGGCCATTGCCCAGACCACGCTCACCGTCCACCACGACGATCTCCATGGCCCGCGCCATGGCGTAGTGCTGCAGCCCGTCGTCGCTGATTGCAAGCGCCACCCCTTCCTCTCCAAGCCGCCGCACGGCCGCAGAGCGATCAACACACACGACAACCGGCACGCCCGTGCGTCGTGAGATCAGCAGCGGCTCATCGCCGACCTCCGCCGCCGAGTCGCTGCCGGCAAGCAGCCTTGGCTGACGCAGCTCACGACCACCGTAGCCGCGACTGACGACGCCCACGTGCACCTGGCGTGCGCGCAACTGCTCGACAAGCCAGATCACCAAAGGGGTCTTGCCGGTACCACCGACACTGATATTGCCCACGACCACCACGGGCACCCGGGCTGCGCCATCGAGCGGTCCGCGGCGCAGGTATCGCCTGCGCCGGAGGCTCACGACGACGATGAACAGCAAGGACACGGGCCACAGTGCCCAGCGCCAGGCACTGCGTCCATACCACAGTCGCGCCAGCCAGCCCGGCACCGGGGCTCAGACCTCCGCGAACTGCAGGCGATGCAACGCCGCGTATTGCCCGCCGGTCGCGAGCAACTGCGCATGATTGCCGCTTTCCACGATCTGTCCGGCCTCCATGACGATGATCCGGTGAGCCTTCTCGACTGTTGAGAGCCGGTGCGCGATGACCAGTGTCGTGCGATCTCGCATCAGCGACTCCAATGCCAGCTGAATGTGTCGCTCCGACTCGCTGTCGAGCGCCGAGGTGGCCTCATCAAGGATCAGGATCGGCGCGTTCTTGAGTACCGCGCGGGCGATCGCGATGCGCTGGCGCTGGCCACCGGAGAGCAGCACGCCACGATCGCCGACCACGGTGTCGAGGCCATTGGGCAGCGCGTCGATGAATTCGCTGACATGCGCCACCTCGGCCGCGCGCTCTATGTCCTCGCGGCCAATCCCCTCGCTCAGGCCGTAGGCGATATTGCGCGCAATGGTATCGTTGAACAGGGTCACGTCCTGGCTGACCAGCGCGATCTGGCGACGCAGGTCAGCCAGGCGGTACTCGCGCACGTCGTGCCCATCGAGCAGGATGCGACCGCTGTCGATGTCGTAGAAACGCGGCAGCAGACCAACAAGCGTCGACTTGCCGCTGCCCGAGCGCCCGACGATTGCCAGTGTCTGACCAGCAGGCACCACCAGGTCTATGTCGCGCAATACCGCGCCCTTGGCCTGGTCGTAGGTGAAATTCACCTGCTCGAAGGCGATGTCGCCGCGTGCACGTTCGAGGGTACGGGTACCGGCATCACGCTCGGTGTGTTCGTCGAGCAGTTCGAAGATGGTTTCGCCGGCAGCAATGCCACGCTGCAGGGCGACATTGACGTTCGTCAGGCGCTTCAACGGCGCCATCAGCAGCAGCATGGCCGACAGAAAGGCCACGAATCGTGCAGGATCGATGGCATCCACGGCGCTTTGCAGCGTGGCGACGTATATCACGCCGGCCACACCGAGTGCCGCCAGAAACTGGGTGGCCGAGTCTCCCAGCGACTTCGACAACACCAGTTTCATATGCTGGCTGCGATTGCGCTCGTTGACGGTCTCGAACTGTCCTTCCTCATAGCGCTGGCCGTTGAAGACCTTGATGACACGATGACCCGAAATCGCCTGTTCGGCCACGCGCGTGACATCGCCCATCGAATTCTGGATGCGGCTGCTGTAACGGCGGAACAGCTTGCTTAAGTAGCGGATCAGAACGGCAATCGTCGGCGCGACGACGGCGATGAACAACGAGAGTGTCGGGCTGAGGTACACCATCACAGCCACCAGACCCAGGATGGTCAGCGTGTCGCGGATCAGGATCGTCAGTACATTGCTGGTGGACTCTGCGACCTGCTCGATATTGTAGGTGAGCTTGGAGAGCAACATGCCCGATGAACTCTGGTCGTAATATCGGTTGGGCAGATTGACCAGGTGAGAGAACACCTGGGTACGCATCTGCTTGATCACCTGGCGACCCACCCAGCCCAGCGTGAAGTCGGCACCGAAACCGGCCAGCGCACGGGTCACGAACAGCCCGAGCACCAGCAGCGGCAGCAGCATCGAACCCGCCGCCTCACCAGCCTCCAATGATCGCAGCAGCGGCTGCATCAGCAACGCAAAGCCTGAATCAGTGGCCGCGTAGATGACCATCGCCACCATGGCCAGCGCCAGCACGCGCAGGTGCGGTCGCGCATAGCCCAGCAGGCGTCCGTAGACGCGCAGCACGTCAGGATCAACGCCCGGTACGCTCACGCGAGTAACCTAGCGTGCATCAGGGTTGCTGACAGTGGCGATGCTGATATCACTGTGGCCGAGACGACCTGCCACATCCATGGCGGTCACGACATCCTGGTGGCGCGCCTGGGCATCGGCCCGGATGATTACCGGCAGCCGATCGCGACCCTCGCTGATCTCGACGATGGCGCGACGCAGCGTCGCGGCCTGGTTATTGACCAGCAGACGTCCGTCCACCAGGTAGCTGCCGGTCGCCGTCACGGTGATCTCGATGATTTCGCGCTCGATGTCCGCCACCGCGGTATCGGTGGCTTCAGGCAGACTCAGCCGGATCTCCGACTCGCGTACAAAGCTTGTTGAAACCATGAAAAACACCAGAAGCAGCAGTACGACATCGATCAGTGATGTCAGATTGATGTCAGGCTCTTCGCGTTGTCGCGCCTGCAGCTTCACGCCCCGGCCCGCTCGATGCTCTTGCGATACTGCAGTGCCTCAACGAGTTTCATGGCCTCTTTTTCCATCTCCACGACCAGGCCGTCGATACGCCCGCGCAGGTAGCGATAGCCCATCAGCGCCGGAATCGCCACCGACAGGCCTGCGGCGGTGGTGATCAGCGCCTCGGAGATACCACCGGCGAGCACACCGGGATTGCCGACGCCGTGCGTGGTGATGGCGGCGAATACCTTGACCATGCCGATCACGGTGCCCAGCAGGCCGAGCAGCGGCGTGATCGCCGCGATCGTGCCCAGTGGATTGAGGTAGCGTTCCAGTTCGTGGACGACATGACGTCCAGTGTCCTCGATGCTTTCCTTGAGTTCATCGCGATCGCGATCGCGGTTGATCAGTCCGGCAGCCAGGATGCGCCCCAGTGGCGAGTCACGCTGGATGGTCTCGATATGCTGCCGGGTGAGCTGCTCTGACTTGACGAGTTGCCAGACACGTGCGGTCAGGTCGCGCGGCAGCACGCGCGTCTGTTTCAGTGTCCACAGGCGCTCGAGGATGATCGCCGCAGCACAGATGGAGCAGATGATGATCGGCAGCATGAGCCAACCGCCAGCCTGAACAATCTCTAGCATGGGTGCCTTTGCAAGTCGCTTCGTCAAACGCGGACTATAGCGCGGCGCTCAGTGCCTGTGCCAGAAGCGACGTCGCCGTTCGCGCCAGCCCTCGGCGATCTCGACACCCGTCTCGGCGCTCACACGGATCTCCAGCGCCCCGGTCTCAGCGGTATTGAACACACTCGCGCCCTCGTTGCGCCAGCGCGCCACCACCTCGTCCCTGGGCATGTTCCAGCGATTGTCGTGACCCGCACTGACGAGCGCGACATCGGCGCTGACGGCGGCGACCAGAGGGAGACTGGAGGACGTCATACTGCCATGGTGGGGCACGACCACCAGCGAATGTTGCAGGTCCGTGCCTGCAGCCAGCAGGCTGGATTCGCCCCAGTACTCGATGTCACCGGTCAGCAGCAGGGAACCACCTGCTGCGCGGATGCTCAGCACACACGAGCCCTCATTGCCGCGCAACCGCGGTGTGGCGGGGTGCAGGACCTCGAAGACCACCCCATCCCAGTGCCACCGCTGTCCCGTCAGGCAGGCTTCAGCGTCAAAGCGTGCCGCATCGGCACCACCGACCAGCACACGCCCGACCGGGAAGCGCGCGCGCACCGACGGCCAACCCCCGGCATGATCGTTGTCGCCGTGACTGAGCATGACCTTGTCGAGTCGCGCCACACCCTGGTGTGCAAGCATCGGCAGGATCACCGAGCGGCCTGCATCGAATCCCTCCGCCATGGCAGGTCCGGCGTCGTAGAGCAGCACATGGCGATGGGTGCGCACGACCAGCGCAAGCCCCTGGCCGACATCGAGCAGCCATAACTGAAAATCGCCGCGCGCCGGGACGTCCGGCCGCCACGACAGCGTCGCTGCCAGCAGCGGCACCGCCAGCCAGCGACCCGGCAGACCACGGGGCGTCAGCGCCAGCCAGGCGGCGAGGCTGAACACCAGCCACCAGACCGGCGGCAGTGCGGGCAACACGTACACCGACCAGGGCAGCGCCGCCAGTCCCTGGAGGGGCGGCCAAAGCGCATCGAGCAGGCGCGACAGACACGCCAGCCACCACAGCCCCAGGTCTGGCAGCAAAGCCACCAGCAGCATGCCCAGCAGCGTTCCTGGCACGATCAGGACGCTGAACAGCGGCACCAGCAGCGCGTTGGCCAGCGGCGAGACCAGTGGCACCTGGGCGAAGAAGATCCCGGTGGCCGGTGCCATGCCGACCACGATCAGACCCTGGAGCAGCACGAACATGCTGATCGCGCGCCGCCAACGCAGCCAGGCCCGCCGCTCTGGAGATACGTCCTCGGGCAGCCCCGAGAGACGGCCGCGCAGACTCAGCACGATCACCGCCACTGCAACGAACGACAGCCAGAAACTGACATCCAGCGTGGCCAGCGGGTCCACCAGCAGCACCACCACCAGCGCCAGCGCGAGTCCGCGCCCCGGGCGCAGCGGCCTGCGCAGGCACAGCGCAGCCAGCACGACGGCAAGCATCAGCAGCGCACGGCGCGTCGGGATGGCGAACCCGGCGAGTGCGGCATAGACTGCTGCCACCAGCAGCGCCAGCCAGGCCCCTGCGACCACAGGCGGTACGCGCCTGCACGGACCCGGCAGCCAGGCCCACAGCCAGCGACACCCCAGCAGCACCAGACCGGCCACCAGGCCGATGTGCAGGCCCGAGATCGCCATCAGGTGACTCGTCCCGGTGCGCGCCAGCACCTCGCGATCCTCGGCAGTCAGCAGATGTCGCGTCCCCAGGCCCAGTGCCAGCACGATGGCTGTACCACGCTCCTCGCCAAGCGCGCCGCTGACCCGCTCGGCAAGCCGGTGACGGATGTCCAGCAACCACAACCGTCGAGGCACCGCCTCCAGCCGATGCTCGTCACGCACATACCCGGTCGCACCGATGCGCGCACGGTACAGCCAGCCTTCGAAATCGCCGCCGCCGGGATTGGCCAGCCCGCGCGGCGAGCGCAGACGCACCGTCAGCTGCAGCGCCTCACCCGGGCTCACCAGGCGCGGCGGTCGATACCAGGACAACCGAAGCCGGGGCGGCACCTGTGCCGGCGCCTCACTGACCACAAACTCGAAACTGCTGCGAATCCGTCCGTGACGCGGAAACTCCGCGACGCGCCCGGTCACGACGAAGTCACTGCCAGACACGGCGCTGTCGAGGCGCAGCTGCAGGGCATGGTCTGCCACCAGGCCGGTCCAGGCGAACATGCTCAGGCCAAGGGCCGGACCCCACCGGCGCAGCATTGCCAGGATGACGCCTGCCAGGATCGCCAATCCCAATGCAGTCTTTGCGGGCAACCCCGGCAGCTGCAACAGCAGCAGGTTGCCGGTCAGCATCCATGCGGCCAAACGAATCATGTCCGTTCCCCCACCAGATCGGGGATAATGACCACCGAATCTTGGAATCCGGTGCGTCCGCAGCGTGGCCCGGCATGGGCGCGTCATGCCCCGCGGACGTGGCAACATTTAAGAATGTTTCGACGTTTCCTACGAAAACATCTTCCCAGGCGTGAACACCTCCATCAGCGCTGGTACCTGCGGCCTTTTCACGCGCTGCTGCACGACCCTGCACTGTGGGCCGTGCATCGCAAGGGCGTCGCACGCGCCGTGGCCATTGGCCTGTTCGTAGCTTTCCTGCCGATCATGCCGTTGCAGCTACTGCTGGTCTGCCTGCTGGCTGTCTGGCTGCGCGTGAATCTGCCGGTGGCGGTGGTAGTGGTCTTTGTCAACAACCCCCTGACCATGGTGCAGATGTATTACCTCGACTATCGCGTGGGCACCTGGCTGCTGGGCCGCGACCCGGTGGGCTTTCCCGACGAGCTGTCGCTGCAGCTGCTGGTTGAGCAGACGACCCGCATCGGCACACCACTGCTGCTCGGCTCACTGCTCGTCGGGCTCATCGCAGGCCTGCTGGGTTATCTGGTGAGCGACGGCCTGTGGCGCCTTTCGCTGTTCTGGCGTTTTCGCCGCCGCAGTCGCCGCCAGCGCGAGCGCCTCGAAAACCTCTAGAGCTGTTCGCCCGGCACTTCGCGCAGCTGACCGTCGATGAGTTCCATCACCCGATCCATGCGTCGGGCAATACGCAGATCGTGAGTGACGACGATCAGGCTGGTGGCAAGTTCGCGGTTGAGCTCGAGCATCAGTTCGAAGACGCGTTCGCCCGTGGCACCATCGAGATTTCCGGTCGGTTCATCAGCCAGCACCACGGCCGGACGTGTGACCAGCGCGCGCGCCACGGCGGCACGCTGCCGCTCGCCACCCGAAAGTTCCGAGGGCTTGTGATCCAGCCGCTCCCCCAGACCGACACGACCAAGCACCTCGGCTGCCTGGCTGCGGGCATCAATGGGTGACAGCCTGCGAATCAGCAACGGCATGGCGACGTTCTCGATGGCCGTGAACTCCGGCAACAGGTGATGGAACTGGTAGACGAAGCCCAGCGTGCGATTGCGCAGCTGGTCACGCTCACCTTCGGCCAGCCCGAACAGGGACTGGCCTCGCACGCGCACATCCCCGCCAGTGGGTTGATCCAGCCCGCCGAGAATCTGCAGCAGCGTGGTCTTGCCGGAGCCCGAGGCCCCGATGATGGCTACACGATCGCCGCTGCCGACACTCAGGTCGACGCCACGCAGCACGGTGAGCTCGCCGCGCACCTCCGTGAAACTGCGTCGAACGCCAAGGGCCTCGAGCACCGGCGTGGGAGATGAATGTTCAGTCATGCCGCAATGCCTCCGCAGGCTGGGTTCGGGCGGCTCGCCATGCCGGATAGAGCGTCGATATCAGCGACAGCACCAGTGCCGTCATTGCGATCGCCAGCAGATCCTGCCACTGCAGCTGTGCCGGCAGATCGCTGATGAAGTACACATCGGCTGCCAGGAACTTGGTGTCGAGCAGCCGTTCCACGCCTGCGATCAGGCGCTCGAGATTCACTGCCAGCAGTGCGCCGAGCAATACGCCCAACAGGGTACCCACGACACCGATGACTGTGCCCTGGACGATGAATATGCTGGTGATATGTCGCGGCGACGCACCCAGGGTACGCAGGATCGAAATATCCGTCTGCTTGTCGCGCACCACCATTACCAGCGTGGAGACGATATTGAATGCCGCCACCGCCACCACCAGCAGCAGAATGACGAACATGATCGTCTTGGTGAGCTGGATGGAGCGGAAGAAATTGGCATGTCTTCGCGTCCAGTCATCGATGTACACGCCGCCACCGTAGTCCAGGGCGATCTCGCGCACCAGCGGCCCCGCGCGATAGATGTCCGTCACCGCCAGGCGCACACCGGTGGCCCGCTCCCCGAGCCGGTAGAGGCGCTGGGCATCGGCAATGTGCAACAACGCAATCGAGCGATCAAATTCGAACATGCCTGCGCGAAAAATGCCGCTGACCGTGAAACTTCGCATCCGCGGCATCAGGCCCAATGGGGTGACCGAGCCCTCGGGAATGACCAGTATGACCCGCTCGCCGAGGCTCACGTCGAGCGCGCGCGCGAGCTCCTCGCCCAGCACGATCCGCCATTGCCCGGCCTGCAGGGCATCCAGCGACCCTTCGACCATCAATGTGTCGATACCGGCCACCTCGGCCTCGAGCGCAGGCTCGATGCCGCGCAATGCCACACCGGAGAGGACCTGGCCTGCCAGCAGCAGCCCCTGCCCTTCGATATAGGGGGCTGCGGCCTGGACCTGCGGATAGCCTGCGGCAAACTCGGCCACGGCACGCCAGTCCGGAAGTGCGTCGCCGTAACCGGTGATGGTGGCATGGGCGGTCATGTTGAGGATGCGCTCGCGAAGTTCACGTTCAAACCCGTTCATGACGGACAACACCACGATCAATACCGCAACTCCGAGTGCGATACCCAGCATGGAAATCAGCGAAATGAACGAGATAAAGCGGTTCCGGCCGCGTGCACGCAGGTAGCGCAGTCCAATGAACAACTCGAAGGGCAGTTGACCTGTTCGCATGGGCCGCTCAGTCGTATCGCAGGGCTTCGGCCGGGGCGATGCCGGCTGCACGACGAGCCGGATAAAGCGTTGCCAGCAGAGTCAGCAGCAGCGAGGCGGCAGCGATGAGGCTCACATCGGACCAGCGGATCTCGGCGGGAATGTCGGTCACGTAGTAGACATCACCCGGCATGATCTGGAAACGGAATGTCTGCTCCAGCCAGGGCACGATGGTGTCGACGTTCGCCGCCAGGACGATGCCCAGTGCAAGCCCGAGCAGCATGCCGGTCACGCCGATGACGGCACCCTGGACGATGAACACCCGATTGACCGATTTCGCCGACAGGCCGAGCGTGCGCAGGATCGCCACGTCGGTGTGCTTTTCGGTGACCACCATGACCAGGGAGGCGACGATATTGAATGCAGCCACCGTGACGATCAGCAGCATGATCGTGGTCATCATGGTCTTTTCCAGGCGGATGGCGCGAAAGTATGTTGCGTTCTCGCGCGTCCAGTCGGTATGCACGAAGCCCTCGCCGAGGCGAACTGCCAGAGCTTCAGCCAGTCGCGGCGCGGCGAACACATCGTCCATCTGCAGGCGCAGTCCGCCGGCCAGGCCATCGTGTCCTGCGAGGGCTGCGGCATCATCGAGGTGCACCAGTGCCAGCGTGCCATCATGGTCCTGCAGCCCTGCCTCGAAGATACCGCTGACCGTGAAGCTGCGAAGCTTAGGGCGGATGCCCGTGCCATCGGCGACGATTTCGGGCACCAGCACCGTGACCAGGCTGCCGACTTCCGCACCGATCGACAGCGCCAGCACCCGACCGAGAATGATCCGCCCACCGCCGGAGTGCAGATCATCGAAACGACCCTGGCGCATGAAGCCACTGATCTGCGAGACCCCCGACTCGAGCTCCGGCAGGACCCCGCGAATTTCCGCACCATGCAGCTGGTTGCCGCGCCCGAGCATGGCCTCGACGCGCACGAAGGGGGCAGCGGCGACGATGCCCGGCGTGGCCAGGGCCTCGTCGCGCAGCGACGTCCAGGACGCCAGGGGCCCGGATTCGGCGCGCACGGCCGCATGCGCCGTCATGCTCAGCAGGCGGTCGCGCAACTCCCCCTCGAAACCGTTCATCACCGACAGGATCACGATCAGCGCGGCGACACCAATGGCCACGCCCAGCATCGAGGCCAGGCTGATGAAGGAAATGAAGCCATTGCGTCCCCTGGCGCGCAGGTACCGCAGGCCGATGTAGCACTCCAGGGGACGAAACATGAGCGCATTACACCACAGCGGATGTTGACGCAGTTCGCGCTTTGGCGGCCCAAGGCGGTGCTATAGTTCGCGTGTTGGAGACCTGAGAGAGCGTCCGCAATGCCGATTTCACACAAGCCCCTGCTGATCGCAGCCCTGTGCGCCGGGCTGGCCCTGTCCGCCGTGAGCCGGGCGGATGTGTTGCTGCTCGAGGGCCTTGAGGCCGCCGCCCAGGCGGGGCCCGAGCGTCCGCGGCGCGGTATGAGCATGGACGCCGTGGCAAGCCGGTTCGGTGAGCCCATGGCCCGTGTGCCCGCCGTCGGCCAACCGCCGATCAGCCGCTGGGAATATGCCGAGTTCATCGTCTACTTCGAGCACAATCTGGTCCTGCACGCCGCGCTGAAGCGCTAGGGCTGATCGCGGGGCGAGATGCGGACGCCCGGTGCGCAAGCGCCGGGTACCGCCCGGCAGCTTCGCGTTGCTGTCGCGGGACAACGACAGCCTGGGCAACCCTGCGCGCGGCCCGCAGCGCGTGTAGAATGCAGCGCCTTTCGCACTCGCAGCATTCGCCCTCGTGCCAAGCACTGATATCCGCCAGACCGTTCTGCCCTCCGCCCCCGGCGTGCGTGTGGCATGGGGGGCCTTGCATGGCTCGGCCGATGCCCTGGCCATCGCCAATGGCCACCGCCACGCCGCCGATCGCGCCTGGCTGGTGGTCTGCGCCAGCCCCGCTGAAGCAGACCGGATGGCGGCCCGACTGGCTTTCTACCACCGCGCGCCCGAGCAGGTACGGCTGTTTCCCGACGCAGAGACCCTGCCCTACGACAGCTTCTCACCGCATCCTGACCTGATCTCCGAGCGCATCCGCCGGCTGGCGGAGCTGGCGCGCGGCGACACCGCCATGCTGGTTGTCTCGGCGGCCACGCTGCTGGCCCGGCTGCCGCCGGCGGCCTATGTCGCGCGATCCCTGTCGCTGCATCCCGGACAGCAGCTCGACAGCGTCGCCCTGCGCCGTCAACTCGAGACCGCCGGTTACAGCCATGTTTCCCAGGTCATGGAGCATGGCGAGTTCGCCGTACGCGGCTCGCTGATCGATCTGTTCCCGATGGGCGAGTCCACGCCCGTGCGCATCGATCTGTTCGATGACGTCATCGACACGCTGAAGCGCTTCGACCCGGAGTCGCAGCGCTCGACCGAAACGCTCGAAGCCCTTGAAATCCTGCCGGCGCGGGAGTTCCCGCTCGACGAGGCCGGGATCCGTGGCTTCCGGCAGCGCTTCCGGGCACGCTTCGAGGGCGATCCTGCGCGCACCCTGATCTATCGTGAAGTCTCCGCGGGCAACGCGCCCGGTGGCATCGAGTACTACCTGCCGCTGTTCTTCGACGATACCGCCTCACTGCTCGACTACCTGCCTGCCGACAGCATCGTGTGCATGCCAGGGGACATGGAAGCGCTGCTCGAGGCGCAGTGGCAACAGGCCTGTGAACGCCATGAGCAGATGTCCGTGGACCCGGAGCGGCCGCTGCTCGCGCCCGCCGAAGCGCTGTGGGCGCCCGGGCCATTGCTGGCACGCCTGCGCGACGAGCATCGCGGTATCGAACTGAGTCGCAACGAGTATCCCGACGGGGACGGATCGCGGGTGGTGAACTATGCCACCTCCCTGCCGCCTGCCGTGGCTTTCGATCAGCGCGCCGAGCAGCCGGCTGCGCGCCTCGCCGGGTTTCTAAATGACTTCGACGGTCGCGTGCTGATCGCGGCGGAGTCCGCGGGTCGCCGCGAGTTGATCCTCGATGTGCTCAAGGGTCGGGATTTCACGGTCACCGCCTGCCGTGGCTGGGCGGAGTTCCTGGACCGTTCGCCGGCGCTGGGCATTACCGTGGCTCCGCTGGACAGCGGGCTGATGCTGCCCGAGGCGGGCCTGGCTGTCATCGCCGAGGAGCAGCTGTTCGGCGACCGGGTTCGCGCCACCCGTGAGCGCCGTCGCGCCGAGCGCGATCCGGCCACGCTGATCCGCGATCTGCGCGACCTGCGTGAAGGCACGCCGGTGGTGCACCAGGACCACGGTGTGGGTCGGTTCATCGGCCTGATGACGCTGGAGGTCGGCAACGCCAGCCAGGAATTCCTGACACTCGAATACCAGAACAACGACCGCCTGTATGTGCCGGTACAGAGCCTGGAACTGATCAGCCGCTATACCGGCAGCTCACCGGAGTCCGCCCCGCTGCATCGACTGGGCGGTGAGCAGTGGGCGCGGGCGCGCCGCAAGGCCGCCGAGAAGATCCGCGATGTCGCCGCCGAACTGCTGGATGTGCACGCACGGCGCGCCGCGCGCATCGGCCATGGCTTCAGCATCGCCGAGGCAGACTACCGCGCGTTTGCGGCTGCGTTCCCGTTCGAGGAAACCGATGACCAGCTCACGACCATCGAGCAGGTCATCAACGACATGCGCGCACCGCAGCCGATGGATCGCGTCGTCTGCGGCGATGTCGGGTTCGGCAAGACCGAGGTGGCCCTGCGGGCAAGCTTCGTGGCAGTCCAGGATGGCCGGCAGGTGGCAGTGCTGGTGCCCACCACCTTGCTGGCACAGCAGCATTTCCGCACCTTTTCCGACCGTTTCGCGGACTGGCCGATCCGCGTGGAGATGCTGTCGCGCTTTCGCACCGGCAAGCAGGTCAACCAGGTGCTCAGGGACCTGGCCGATGGTCGCGTCGACATTGTCGTGGGCACCCACAAGCTGCTGGCCGAGAGCGTGAAGTTCGCTCGCCTGGGGCTGGTCATCGTCGATGAGGAGCATCGCTTCGGCGTGCGCCACAAGGAGGCACTCAAGCGCATGCGCAGCGAGGTCGACCTGTTGACGCTCACGGCCACGCCGATCCCGCGCACGCTGAACATGGCGTTGGGCGGGCTGCGCGACCTGTCACTGATCACCACCCCGCCCTCCGACCGGCTCGGCGTCAAGACCTTCGTCACGCAGTGGTCGCACGCGGTGATCCGAGAAGCCTGCCTGCGCGAGATCAAGCGCGGCGGCCAGGTGTACTTCGTGCACAACAGCATCGAGACGATCGAACGGGTGGCAGACGAACTCGAGACGCTGCTGCCCGAGGCCAGACTGCGTGTAGCCCATGGCCAGATGCGCGAGCGCGACCTCGAACAGATCATGCTGGATTTCTATCACCGGCGCTTCAATGTGCTGTTGTGCACCACGATCATCGAAAGCGGTATCGACGTACCCACGGCCAACACCATCCTGATCAACCGCGCGGATCGATTCGGGCTGGCGCAGCTGCACCAGCTTCGCGGCCGTGTCGGACGCTCCCACCATCGTGCCTATGCCTACCTGCTGGCGCCGCCGCCGGCGGCGCTGACCGCCGATGCCGTCAAGCGACTCGAGGCCATAGAATCGCTGGAAGACCTGGGCGCCGGCTTTGCGCTGGCCTCGCATGATCTGGAGATCCGCGGTGCCGGTGAGCTGCTCGGTGACGAACAAAGCGGCCAGATCCACGAGATCGGCTTCACCATGTACATGGACCTGCTCGAGCGCGCCGTCGCCGACCTCAAGGCCGGTCGCGAACCCGCGCTGGATCAGCCCCTGTTCCACGGCACCGAGGTCGACCTGGGCGTCGCGGCACTGCTGCCTGAGGACTACCTCCCCGATGTTCACCAGCGCCTGATTCTCTACAAGCGCATCAGTGCCTGCACGGACGATGCAGCGCTCGATGAACTGCAGGTGGAGATGATCGATCGTTTCGGGCTGCTGCCGCCGGCGGCGAAGCATCTGGTCCAGGTAGCGCGCCTGAAACATCGGGCAAGTCCGCTGGGACTGCGTAAGCTCGAGGTCGGCGCCGAGGGCGGACGCCTGAAATTCCATGCCGACACCCGCGTCGATCCGATGACGCTGGTCGGACTGGTACAGCGCGAGCCGAAAGTTTTTTCGCTGGATGGCGGAGAGCTGCTGCGCTTCCGTGCCTCGCTGCCGGAAGCTGCAGACCGTTTCGATTTCGCCTGCCGGCTTCTGGAGCGGCTCCGTCCCGACGCAAACATGGTCCGCTCAGCCTGAATCACCCGGGTATACTGTGCGCATGAAAATCCGATCAGCCTTGACTCTTCTGCTGTTCGCGTGGCCGGTCATATTGCTGGGCCAGACCGGCACGCCCGTCGAGCAGCTCTATCGCGTGGAGCTCATTGTGTTTGCGCATGAGCCGGGGGCCGCCGGCGCCAGTGAGGACTTCCTGGCGCCGCCCGACCCAGACCCGGAGCGCATCCTGACGCAGATCGATCTGGCATTCACCCAGCGCCCGGATTGGCTGGCAATCCCGAGGGATCGGGCCGCAGAGTCGGAGGAGATGCCATCAATTCAGCCCATCGAGCTGCCGAAATACCGTCAGCTGCTCGATGTCAGTCAGGGTGAACTGCGCGGCCTGTTTCAGCGGCTGCAATCACGCGCCGGGCATCGGCCATTGATGCATATCATGTGGTTGCAGTCCGCGCTGCCCGATGCCGAACCGCCGCTGGTCGATCTCGGCGCTGCCGTGCTCGCAAGCCCGGAGCTCAGCGGCACGGCCAGGCTGTCGCGATCCCGCTTCCTGCACCTGGAACTGGACCTGGAGTTCCTGCCGACCGATCGGCCGCAGGCACGCCCAATGCCGGTACTGCGTGACGGCGAGACGGCGATCGAGCGATTGCTGCCGCGCTACCGATTGCAGGAATCGCGGCGCATGCGCAGCCAGGAGACGCACTATTTCGATCACCCCGCCTTCGGCGTGATCGCGAAGGTCACGCCGCTGGCCGCGAGTGCGTCTCAGGACGACAACGCGCGCTGAATCCGTGTGACCTTCGCGGAAGCCTCGTCCGGCGAGGCAGTCGTTGCGTCCAGCCAGTCAGCAACACGCTCGCCGGCACCGGGAACGGCCACACGAACCTGGCATTTGACGGTAACGAAGCGGCTGCCTGGTGCACGCGGATTGTGAATGCACATGCGTTTCACGGCCTGGCCGATGGCGCTGGCGTGACTTTCGGCATCGGCCTGGCTCATGTCCTCGGCCAACGCGGCAAAACGTGTGTCGCCGACTCGGGCGACCAGATCGGTCGTGCGACGCATCGCCGAGGCGATACCGTGGGCCACCAGGCGCAGACATGAGTCGCCGGCCTTGCTGCCAAAGGTCTGCAGATAGGCATCGAAGCTCTCGATGTCGAACAGCAGCAGCGCAAGCGGTCGGCCTCGCCGCTGCGCACCGGCCAGCTGATGGCGAAACATCTCTTCGAACCATTCACGTCCGAGAATGCCGGTCACCGGATCCTCGCGGCTCATCTGGCGGATCTGGCGTTGCGCCGCCGCCAGGCGTCCGCGCAGGTCACCCAGTCCGGTCGCGTCGGCCTGGGCGCCGGCGTGCGTACGTTCATCGACTTGCAGCATCCAGTAGCCGCGACGTCCATCACTGAGTTTCAGTGGAGACACGCGTACCTGCCAGGCGGCGAAACTGCCGTCACGCCGCCTGCCGTGCAGGGGTGTGGGCGGCACGTCGCCACCGTCGGTGGTCCCGGTGTCCGGCAGCAGGGCGTCGAGTGCGCCCGGTGTCGGCACCCATGGGTGGTCGGCGCCGATAAGCTCGGACCCCGAATACCCGGTCAGCTGCTCGAAGGCATGATTTGCCCAGACGAGGGGAGTTCCAGGACCGCAAGCCTCTATCACGGCCACGGGGCGCTCGACGAGATGCAGCATTTGCTCGAGCAGGTGGCGGGTCAGTGTGTGCGCCATCGGGCGACTTCTCCAAAAGAACTGGCGGTGGAGTTACATAACTCCCAGCAGACCCCAAAGCGCTCCGGGGCACAAGGAATCAGGTCACAACCGGGAAGCCAGCGCAGCCAGTCCCGGCAATGCCCGCCGCAACAGCACGAGTGCGGCATCGGCACTGGTCTGCATATGCGCCTGCATTTCCTCGTGCAGGGCCTGTCGACCGCGGCCGGCCGCCCAGTTCACCGACAGCGCGATGCACGCATAGGCCAGGTCCAGCTCGCGTGCCAGCGCCGCCTCCGGCATCAGCGTCATGCCCACCATGTCACAGCCGTCGCGTGCCAACCGCTCGATCTCGGCGCGCGTCTCCAGGCGGGGTCCCTGGGTGACGCCGTAGGTCCCTCGCGGCGCCGCCGGCTGATCCATCGCCTGCGCGGCCGCCAGGAGTTCGGCGCGCAGCGACGCATCCATCGGTTCAGTGAATTCGACATGACGCATCGCTCCGGCGTCATCCCAGAAACTCTGTGTCCGGCCCCAGGTGTAGTCGATCAGCTGATCCGGCAGCGCCAGGCGTCCGGGTCTCATCCACGAGGCAATACCGCCCACGGCGTTGAGCCCGATCACCACTCGCACCCCAAGAGACTGCAGGGCCGCCAGATTGGCGCGGTAGTTGATGCGGTGCGGCGGCAGTTCGTGGTCCTTGCCATGACGCGGGATGAATGCAAGCATGACCTCGTCGAGCCTGGCAACGCACGGCGCTGCCGACGGCGACCCCCACGGTGTGGCGACCGGGTGGAGCGTCGCTGCCTCCAGGGCACCGATCCGCTCCAGCCCGCTGCCACCGAGTATCCCCAGCAGCGGACGCTCAGCGACCATTCTCTTCGCTCACCGCGTAAATCGCCGACAGCCCGCGCCAGTACTCGGCGACATCCATCCCGCAGCCGAACACGTAAACATCATCGACCTCCAGCGCGTGGAAATCGACACCGGCCTTTGGGCTGCGCCGCGGATTACGCTTGACCACGAGCACCGCCGTGCGCACGCTGCGCGCCCCGGCGGCATTGCAGGCTTCCTTGACGGCGCTCAGCGTATGACCTTCGTCCAGGATGTCATCGACGACCAGCACATCGCGGCCCTCTATCGCCTGGCTTGGCCACACCCGCCACTGGATCTCACCGCCGCGCTGCGCACCGCGATAGCGGGTGGCGTGCAGATAATCCACGCCGTGCGGAAAATCCAGGCGGCGGCTGAGTTCGACTGTAGGCCACATGCCGCCGGTCATCACGGCGAGCAGCAGCGGATCGGCGTCAGCCAACTGCGCAGTGATCGCGCCGGCCTGTCTGTCCAGTGCCGTGCTGACCGCGCCGGCATCGTGTATGCAGCGCGCGCGCTCGAGCACCTCGCGCGCCTGGCGTGGCGTCATTCAGGCCGCTCCGGTGCCAGCGCCAGACCCGGTGGCTGCTCGAGTTGCTCGATGAGCCTGCGGGCAGCCTGCCACTGTGGCTCGGCATTCAGATGCTTGCGTTCCACGGTATTGCGGGGGCGCAGGCGCACCAGGCGCAGCTGTGCTGCCGGATCACTGTAACCTTCCAGCTCGCGCAGCACCTGGGCGGCTGCGCGTGCATCGTTACACACCAACACCATGTCACAGCCAGCCGTCACGGCGGCGCGTGCGCGTCCGGCCGGCCCGCCCGCGGTCGCGGCACCCCGCATGCTCAGGTCATCACTGAATATCGCACCGGTAAAGCCCAATGCATCGCGCAACTCATCACGAATCCAGCGCGAGGAGTATCCGGCCGGCTGCGGATCGACTTCCGGGTAGATGACATGGCCCATCATGATCGCCGCAAGGCCGGCATCGATCATGCGCCGGAACGGCTCCATGTCGTCGAGCAGCGCACTCCACGCGCGCCGGTCGACGGCCTCCGTGACATGCGAATCGGCCACCACACCACCATGCCCGGGAAAATGCTTGCCAACGGCTGCCATGCCGGCATCACGCATGCCCAGCATCAATGACTGTGCAAGCACCGCGACAGCTTGCGGGTCTGAATGCAGGGCACGGTCCCCGATCACCTGGGAGACGCCGTGATCGAGATCCAGCACGGGCGCAAAACTCAAGTCCACGTGGCAGCTGCGCAGCTCCGCGGCCAGCAGCCAGCCCAGTGCGCGGGCGGTCTCTCGCGCACCGCGCGGATCTGCATCGTAGGCACGTCCGAGGTGGCGCATCGGCGGCAGTATCGTGAAGCCCTCGCGGCAGCGCTGCACGCGCCCCCCCTCCTGGTCGACCGCCACGAGCAGCGGCGGCGTACGCACCGCGTGGATCGCATCGACCAATGCAGTCAACTGTTCGGGCGTCTGGATATTGCGCGCAAACAGGATCACGCCGCCGACCTCGGGGCGCCGCAACAGCTCGCGTTCATCCGGGCGCAGTTCGGGGCCTTCGAGGTCGACCATGACCGGACCGAGCGTCATCTCAGCCGATCCGCACTTCGGTGCCCACGGGCACGATCTCAAAGAGTTCGATGACATCGGCATTGGACATGCGGATACAGCCGTGGGAGGCCGGCACACCCAGGGGTTCGGTCTCCGGCGTGCCGTGGATGTAGATATAGCGACGCATGGTATCGACCTCGCCGAGCCGGTTACGCCCTGGCTCCAGTCCGCTCAACCACAGGATACGGCTGAGTATCCAGTCGCGCTGCGGATAGCGCGCAGCCAGTGCCGGTGTCCACACCTCGCCTGTCGGCCGCCGACCTACCAGCACTGCACCGGACGGCAGACCCGCACCAATTCTGGCCCGCACCACGTGACGTCCCCGCGGTGTGCAGCCACTGCCATTGCGCTCACCGGCACCGTTGCGGGCCGTGGACACCGCATAGCGCGCGCTCACGCGTCCGAAACGATATACCGTGAGGCATTGCGCACTCAGCGAGACATCCAGCACCACGGCCGCTGCAGCGTCATCGGCAGTTGACGGCGAAGGGGTCCGATTCGGCATTGTCGTGGACATGGTGGCTAGTGTAGCAGCGTGTCACACAATCTCGATCAACGATCAGCGACAGACACTTGGCTACCAGCTCAGGGCTGCGAATCGGTTTGCTGGCGAAGTCGTCGAATCCGGCCGCCAGGCACTGCCGCCGGTCCTGCTCCAGCGCATGCGCCGTGAGCGCGAGAATGGGCAGGGTCTCGCCAGCATCGCGCAGGCTGCGAACCAGCGCGTAGCCATCCATCTCGGGCATCTGGATGTCACTGACCAGCAGATCAACGCGCCGACCCTCGGCACGGCAGCGTGCCAGGGCCTCCAGCGCCCGCAAACCATTGTCGCAGATCACGAGACTCGCCCCGGCGCGTCGCAGGTGATAGCCGATGAGGCGCTGATTGTCCGGCCCGTCCTCGGCGAGCAGGATCCAGCGACCGGCCAGCGGCGGTTGCTCACAGCTCGCAGGCACGATCGTGGCAGCTTCGACATCGGCGCTCTGCAATGCCGTGTCCAATTCAGCCGTGTCGAACTCAATTGTGGGCTGGACCATCTCCAGCCGCTCCCACGGTCCCAAGGCAAGCGCGAGTTCGAAACGACTGCCGTGACCCTGGTGGGAGTCGCCGCGAATTTCTCCGCCGAGCATACGAGCCAATTCATGACTGATACTCAGGCCCAGGCCGCTGCCGCCGAAACGACGGCTCATGCTGTCGTCTGCCTGGGAGAACGCAGCGAATCTCAGCACGCGGGTCAGTTCATCCGGACTCATGCCTACACCGGTGTCGCACACTACGAAGCTCAGACTGGCCTGACCCTCGTCATCGCGCTGACAGGCAAGCTCGATCGTGACCGCACCTTGTGAGGTGAACTTGATGGCGTTTCCGACCAGGTTGATCAGAATCTGTCGCAGCCGCGTGGGATCGGAAACAACGCTGCGCGGCAGCTCGCCATGACAATGCACTGAAAGTGCCAGCGACTTTGCAGTAGCCTGGGGCTTGAGCAACGCCACCACATCGTGGACCACCGCAGCCGGTGCGACATCGATACGCTCGACGCTCATTCTGCCCGCCTCGATACGCGACATGTCCAGCACGTCATTGATCACTGCGAGCAGGTGATGTGCGTTGCCGCGAATGCTCTGCACGGCCTCATCAACAAGCGCTGGCTGGGCGCGAAAATGTGCATCCTCGAGCAGATCCGCGTAACCCGTGATCGAGGTCAGCGGCGTGCGGATTTCGTGGCTCATATTTGCGAGAAACGCGCTTTTCGCACGGCTCGCGGCTGCGGCCTGCTCCAGCGCCTGCTCCAGGTTCAGCCGTTGACTGACCTGCTCGGAAATATCGATGTTCACCCCAGCGATCTCGAGGGGATGTCCGTGCGCATCCTGGCTCAGGACGGTCACGACCGAGCGGATCCAGACCCAGTCGCCACTACGATGACACATTCGAAAATCGAACGCGTGGAGCTGCTCGGGTTTTTCATCAACCGCCAGGATGGCTTGCTTCAGTCGCGGCTGATCCTGCGGATGCAGCAATGCTTGCAGGGCCTGGTAATCCAGCGTCCGCATCGATTCTTGCGGATAGCCCAGCATCTCGACCCAGCGCCGGTCGACATGAAAGGTGCGCGTCTCCACCACATACGACCACGTGCCGATACGCGTGGCCGAAACGATATGCCCGGCCTGTCGCCTGCTTCGCGCCAGTTTCCGTGCATGACCGCGAACCTCCTGTAATGCCGGCATCAGCAGCAGTGACATCAGTACCACTACGAGCACTATGAAGCCCAGGCGCGCCCAACCCTCCTGCACCTGCAGTTGCCGCAGGCTGGCAACCTGCAGTGCTCGATACTCGGCGGTCAACTGACGCTGTAGCGGCTCGAGCATCGCGCCGAGTGCCAGCATTCCTTCAATTGTCTCCCCCTGGCTCGACGCGCCGCTGCTGTATCGCTCCATCAACCCGTCGAGTTGCCGTCGCCCGTCGGCTAGGGGCCGACGAAGCTCGGACGCAAACCCTGGGCGACGATTCATATCTGCCGCCAACACGGCAAAATTTCCACGCAGTTGCCGGATATCGGCCCTGATGTGCTCTCGTGTCGCACGATGATCGACCGGCAACGACGGCGAGAGCGGCTCATACAGGCGTGCGCCGTCGGACCGAGACTCCAGGTAGGTGAGATTTCGCAGCAGGCGCTCGGTGGCGATGCTCTGCTCCGCAGCGATACTGATCATCTCGGCAATCCGCAGATCCGCTCGCCGTTGCTGCCCATGCAGCACGTTGCTCAGTACCAACAGCAGAAGAATACCCAGCACCGCCAATGTGCCGAGCAACAGCAAGCGACGACGCAATCGGGCCAGCGGTGCTGCCAGGTCTGCGCTGTAAAGCTCTCCAGCGCTCGATGGAGCCGATTGGCTGCCGACGCTCATTCATCCCCCGGTGTGGCCACCCTGCCGAAATCCCCTTGTCGACCGCAGCCGGGCTGTCTTGAGCAACTGTGCGGCCGCACGCATCCCGGCGCTCCGGTACCTGGCGAGCACTGTTGTGTGAACTGCGTCACATCATCAACCACTGAAGAATTTCCGGCTGCGGTCGACACGTTGTTCAGTGGACCCGCCAGCTGCGGGCCCAGATACCATTCGGGTCGTGTCCCGGAGGATGAACACGTGCGCAGTGAACTTGCTGACGACGAAGACATGCGGGAACTCATAGTGGAATTCGTCACCGGGCTGCCAGCGCGTACCGCAACCATGCGTAATCTCGCGTCGACGAACCAGGTGGAAGCCCTGCGTGCAATTGCGCATCAACTCAAGGGGGCTGGGGGTGGCTACGGCTATCCTTTGATCAGCCAGACTGCCGCAAGCCTCGAGCACGCGATTCTCGCCCAAGCGCCCGAGTCGGTGCTGCTCGAGCGCCTGGCAGCGCTGATCGGCTGCTGCGAGACCGCAGTGACCGGGCTGGCACCCGATCCAGGCGAGGCAGCACACTGATGAGCGACACGAATCCCTCAACGCCCCGGGTACTGCTGGTTGACGACGACCGCAGCATTCAGCGTCTGATCGCGGCTTTTCTTGCACCTCTCGGGCTGGATCTGAAGATCGCCAACTGCGGCGCGGAAGCCCTGTCGATGCTCCGGCGGCAACGACCGGACCTGATCCTGCTGGATCATGAGATGCCCGGCGAGTCAGGCCTGGAGGTGCTGACACGAATTCGCGAAGCGCCCGAATTGCACGACGTGCCCGTGATTTTCGTTACCGGCAGCACCAGTGGCGACGTCATCAGCCAGTGCTTCGAGCGTGGTGCCAACGATTACATACAAAAACCGCTGCGCAGACCGGAGCTGATCGCGCGCGTGCGCTCGGTGCTTGAGCGACAGCAGATGCTCGGAAGCCTCTGGCGCGCTGCCCGTCTTGATGGTTTGACTGGTCTGCCCAATCGTTTGCTGATGCAGGAAACACTCAGTGCGTCTCTCGAACACGTGCGTCAGAACGAGGATCACCGCTTCGCCGTACTGTTTCTGGACTTCGACCGCTTCAAGCTGGTCAACGACAGCCTGGGTCACGACGTAGGCGATATGCTGTTGCGCGAGATATCGCAACGTCTGCGCGAGAATCTGCGGACCAGTGATGCGATTTCCCGCGACGGCGCCGGCACAACGCTTTCACGAATAGGCGGAGATGAGTTCGTCGTTCTGCTCGATGACATCGCCGACCTGGCCGCCGCAGAAGCCGTTGCCCAGCGTCTGCTCGGGGTTCTCAACGAGCCCTACCAGATCGGCAAACATACGATCAGCTCTACGGCGAGTATCGGCGTCGTGTGCAGCCACTCCGGATACACGGCAGCAGATGAGATGCTGCGCGACGCCGACATTGCCATGTACGAGGCCAAGAACCGTGGCAAGGGCTGCTTCGTGACCTTCGACCCGGCAATGCAACAGGCGGTGATCGAGCGTCACGAAATCGAGCGGGATCTGCGCTGTGCCGTTGGCACGGATCAGATCCACCTGGCCTACCAGCCGATATTCTCGCTCGAGGATGGCACGGTACATGGCGTTGAAGCCCTGGCCCGATGGGATCATCCGACCAAGGGATCGATACAGCCGGATGTATTCATCCCGATTGCCGAGGAGACCCAGCTCATAGTGCCGCTGGGTGAACTCATTCTGGATGAGGCCTGTCGACAGCTCAGCGAATGGCTGGCCAGCGGCCACGATTCCATCGAATACATCAGCGTCAATGTCTCACGCGCCCAGCTCAAGTCCACGGACTTTGCACGCCAGGTCGTCGGTGTGGTTCGCCGTCATGGCCTGCAGACGCGTCAGCTTCAGCTGGAAGTGACAGAATCCATGATCATGGAACGCCCGGACGCCGCGGTCGAGCTGCTCGACGAACTTCGGGCCGCCGGGGTCAGGCTGGCCATGGACGACTTTGGCACCGGCTATTCCTCGCTGTCATGCCTGCATCGCTTCCCATTCGACGTCATCAAGATCGACCGCTCCTTTGTCAGCAAACTCAACACCGAGCGCACCGAGTTTGTCTCCCTGATACATGCGATCGTCAATCTTGCCTACAACCTGGGCATGGAATGTGTTGCCGAAGGCGTCGAATCACGTGAGCAGATTGCCGTCCTGCTCACCGTCGACTGCATGCTCGGCCAGGGCTACCTGCTCGGAGAGCCGGCCCGGGCCAACAGCGCACTGATGGATAAGTGGCGACAGGGGCTGGCCGAAAAAGCCATGCTCTGCGCCTGACGCAGTTCACACACCCGGGTGGGCCGGATCAACTACGCCGGAAAACCGCAACCGCCTCTACATGCGCCGTCTGCGGGAACATATCGAGGATCCCGGCGGACTCGAGCCGGTAGCCATGTCGCTGCACCAGTATCGCCGCGTCTCGGGCCAGCGTCGCAGGATTGCAGGATACGTAGACGATGCGCGACGGCGACAGCCGGTCCATGATATTGCAGACCTGCAGTGCGCCGGCCCGCGGCGGATCCAGCAGCACCCGGTCCCAGCGTCCGCGCATCCACGCATTACCCGGTGAGTCCTCGAACAGATCGGCTACCTCGTGCTCAATCCCGTGCAGCCCGTTGCGCTGCGCATTCTCGCGGGCACGCGCCACCAGCGTGGCTTCACCCTCGACGGCCCGGACCACCATCCCACGACGCGCAAGCGGCAGCGTGAAGTTGCCCAGGCCTGCGAACAGGTCCAGGACACGCAATCCTGCGGCAGGCTCCAGCAGCGCCACGACCCGCTCCACCATGGCCTCGTTGAGTCGTGCGTTGATCTGTACGAAATCCGTGGGCAGAAATTCGAATTCCACATCAAACGCCGGCAAGCGATAGTGCAATGGCCGGGTTTCGGCGGACAGCGGCACGACGGTCGACGGCCCGCCGCGCTGCAGGTAGAGCGATACTGCGTGCTGCGCCTGGAACGCCGCGAGGTGCGCGTGATCCTCAGCAGTCGGCTCGTCGAGCACGCGCAAAACCAGGGCCAGACCGTCATCCCCCGCGGCCAGCTCGATCTGTGGCAGTCGTTCCCGAATGCTCAATTGGCCGATCATCTGCCGCAGCGGCACCAGCAGCGCGGCGGCATCGGCCTCCAGCGTATGACAGTCGTGCATGTCTGTGAGGTAGTACTTGAGTCGTTCGCGAAAACCGACAAGCACGCCACCCTTGCCGGCGACGTACTTGACACCCAGGCGCGCACGCCGCCGATAATGCCACTCGGGTCCCGTCAGCGCGGCCAGGCGGTTTTCCGGCTCGCAACGTGCTACGCGCGCAAGCTGATCGAACAGTGCGGCGCTGCGAAACTCCAGTTGCAGGGCATGGTCCATGTGCTGTGAGGCACAGCCGCCACAGCGGCCGTACACGGCGCAGCGCGGCGTGACACGCCGTGGTGAGGCTTCGCGAATCTCCACGGCGTCTGCCTCGTCGTAGTCGCGATGCCTGCGGGTCAGCTGGATGTCGGCGCGCTCGCCCGGCAGCGCGCCGTAGACGAACACCGTCTTGCCGTCGATCCGTGCAATGCCACGGCCTTCGTGGCTCAGCGCATCGATGGCCACATTCTCGATGCGCCGAAGTGCCTTGCCGCGCGCCATCAGTCGCGCGACTTCCAGAGTTCGGCGAACTCCTCGAGATGCGCCTGACCGCTGGTGGCAAGCACTTCACGCACCCGTGCCTGCTCTGCTGCCAGGCCGGTATCGTCGATGCTGCCGCGCATGCGTTCGAAGTGCAGATAGACAAGATAGGTATTCAGCGCGTCGGTTTCGCAATAGTTGCGGATGGCCTCGATCCGCCCCTCACACCAGGCCTGCCACACCTTGTCTCCGCTCATGCCCATCTTTCCGGGCAGCCCGAGCATCAGCGAGACGTCCTCGAGCCTGGCCTTCGCCGAACCCTGGTAGCCGGCCAGCACGTCCATCAGATCGGTGTGCCGGCCATGAAACCGATTCAGGTAATTGTTCCATTTGAAGCTCTGGTCATGATCCCCTGTTTCCCAGTAACGCGGCGCGCTGATGCCGTGCAGCAGCGCACGATAATGCATCACGGGCAGGTCAAAGCCACTGCCGTTCCACGACACCAGCACCGGCGAGAATCGCTCGATGCCGTCGAAGAACCGCTCCAGCAGTTCCTTTTCTTCCGACGCCGCCTCGCCGAGACTCCACACCCGAAAGCTGTCTCCGGTACGCATCGCCACCGCGATTGCCACCACCCGCTGCTGCGGCAATGGCAGAAAGTCGTGACCTACCTGCTGGCGACGCCGGAAAAACATGTACTCCGCCACATCGGCGTCGCTCATGCCGTCCAGGCCGTACAGCCGACGCCCGAATTCCGTATCCGGAATCGTCTCGATATCGAAGGCAAGACAGTGCAGCATCTCGAATCATTGACCTCGCGAGAACTGGGCCGGCGCAACCACTGCGACCGGAGGTAGGGCGGGTACAGGACGTACACGGGGCGTGACTCGCCGTGAATACGTCCCTGTAGGCTCGACGGCGGCATACCACCCCCCCCCCCGAACCCCCCCCGCCCCGCCGGCCCACCCCCCCCAACCCCCGGGGGGGTTACGGTCCGTACACGGGGGTTCAGTCGCGGTCTAAAGGTCCTTGTTGGTGCTACGGCGGATTCCGTGCCGCCGACGGTCACGCCCCGTGCACGTCCTGCACCCGCCTCCAAGCGCTGGGGGTGGTTACCGTCAGGCACTGGCGGGACCACCTTCACGCATGAGGACGGCGACGGCGACCACGAGGCCGGCCTCGTCGGTGAGAGTCAGGTGCCCCTCGCCGATGCCGAGTGCCCGACGCCGCACCGCGCCGCGCTGGGAGTAGATGACTTCGGGACGGCCCCAGGGGTTGGGGACGAAGCCGATGTCGCGGATCCATACGCCATGGGCGAAGCCCGTGCCCATGGCCTTGACGATCGCCTCCTTGGCAGCAAAGCGCATCGCCAGGAAACGCACGGGACGCTTGTGACCCTCGAACAGGCGCGCTTCGGCGGGCAGCAGCAGGCGGCGAACGAAGTGATCACCATAGCGGGCATAGGTACGCTCGATCCTCGCCAGCTCGACGACATCGCTGCCGATGCCATGGATCATCGGTGGCGGGCCTCGAGCAGCAGGTGCTTCATCTCCGAGACAGCAGTGCCCAGGCCATCGAACACCGCGCGCGCGATGATGGCATGCCCGATATTCAGCTCGACGATCTCGCCGATCGCGGCGACCGGAATCACATTGTGGTAGTGCAGGCCGTGGCCTGCGTGCACCGTCAGGCCAAGCTTCGCACCGGCAGCAGCGGCCTCGCGCAGGCGCGCAAGCTCACGCTCGCGCGCACGCTCGCTGGTGGCCTCACCATAAGCCCCGGTGTGCAGTTCAACAACAGGCGCACCCGAAGCCCGGGCCGCCTCGAGCTGATCGGGATCGGGATCGATGAACAAAGACACGCGAATGCCCGCATCAGCAAGCCGCGCCACCGCAGCGGAGACACGATCAAGCTGACCGGCCACATCCAGCCCGCCCTCGGTCGTGAGTTCCTCGCGGCGCTCGGGCACCAGGCAGCAGTCCTCAGGCCGCACATCCAGGGCAATGCCGAGCATCTCGTCGGTCACTGCCATCTCCAGGTTCATGCGTGTCTGCAGCACACCTTTCATGGAGTGCAGGTCACGGTCCTGGATATGCCGGCGATCCTCACGCAGGTGCAGCGTGATCGAGTCTGCACCTGCCTGTTCGGCCATCAACGCAGCGTACACAGGGTCTGGATAGCGCGTACCGCGCGCCTGGCGCAGCGTGGCCACATGATCGATGTTCACCCCAAGACAGATCGGTTTCATCAGCGCTCCTTGCCATCCCCGGAGGCATCCGGGGTTTCGCGTGCCAGGCGCAGCACGCCTTCAAGCACCTGGCGACTTTTCAATGGCCGGTGTCCGAGGTAGAGATCCAGCGCCACCGTGAACAGCCTGCGAGCCGCCGCGCGCGTAACCGGGTCACGCAGCTGAAGTTCGCGGATGTCGATCAGGGTCTGGCCACTGAAACACAGGCGACCGTGTGTGTCGGGCAATGATACCCGCCGCGGACCCTGCTCGAGCACATACTCGTAGTGCGCGGCCGGATCTAATACGGCACCGTCAACGATATCATGATCAAGGTTCAGGCCGTAGCCGAGTTCATCGAGCAGCCCACGCTCAAAGCCACGCAGGCTCAGCGCGATATCCTCGCCGCCCGCCAGCGCTCGCAACAACCCGGTGTAGTTGTCGAACAGCACGGCGTGCTCATCGCTGCGGGCAAGCAGGCGCAGCAGCAGTTCATTGGCGTAATAGCCGGCCATCAGGGCCGTGCCCTCCAGTATCAGTGGCGGGCCGTCGGGTTCCACACCCGTCAGTGTGGCCAGTTCACCGGTGCCGGTGTAGGACAGCTGCAGCGGCGTGAAAGACTGCAGCATGGCGCGTTGCTGTGAGCGCGCGCGTCGCGCACCACGCGCCACCAGTCCAAAGCGGCCGCGCTCGCGCGTGAACACCTCGATGATCAGGCTGCTGTCGCGATACGGAAAATGATGCAGCAACCAGCCGCGCTCGAGCATCACCTGGCGACGCGAGCTCACCCCAGGCTCGCTTTACGCGGAATCGCCGCTGTAACCCAGATCCCGCAGCGCACGCTCATCGCTGGACCACTCACTGCGCACCTTGACCCACAGCTCCAGGTGCACGGCGCCGCCAAGCAGCCTGACGAGATCATGACGGGCCTGTGTCCCCACGGTCTTGAGCAGCTGGCCACCCTTGCCGATGACCATGCCCTTGTGGCGCTCGTGCTCTACCCATATGACCGCGCCCACCTGCCAGCGTCCGCCCTCGTCACGCTGCAGAGTCTCGGCGCTCACGGCAATGCCGTAGGGCAACTCGTCACGCAGCTGCATCATCAGCTTCTCGCGAATAGCCTCGGCGACGCGGTGGGCGAGATCCCGATCGGTGATCATGTGCTCGGGAAACAGCGGCGGCCCCTCGGGGAGATGCGGTTCTACGGCGGCAATGAGCTGCTGCAGGTTGTCGGCGCGCAGCGCCGAGAAGGGCACGATCGCGCGCGCCTGCGGCCAGCGCTCGGCCAGCCCTGCCATCAGGGGCAACAGTCGCTCCCGCGGCCGGATGCGATCCACCTTGTTGACCCCGATCACGACCACGCGCCCGGACGCCATGGCTGCTTCGAGCACCACCTCATCGGCATCGCGCACGGCCTGCGCATCAAGCATCACCAGCACCACGTCGGCGTCATGAATGGCCTGGCGGGCAGTATCGTTCATCAGGCGATTGAGCGTACGTCCCGAGACTTCGTGTAGCCCGGGGGTATCGACAAACACGATCTGCAAGCCGGGACGCGAGAGCACGCCCAGGGTCCGCTGACGGGTGGTATGCGGCTTTGGCGTGACAATGCTCAGCTTGGTACCGAGCAATGCATTGAGCAGCGTCGACTTGCCGACATTCGGACGCCCGACCAGCGCCACGTAGCCGCAACGTGTCGGGCCCACCCGGTCCACCTCAGCTGGCATCGGGCCCACCCACAAGCACATCGAGCGCCTGCATGGCGGCCTGCTGTTCGGCCTGTCGTCGCCCCGGGCCTTCGCCCGTGAAACTTCGCTCCGGACGCTGCACTCGGCACTCGACCCGGAAATGCTGGGCGTGCTCTTCGCCGCTGACCTCGACGACTTCGTAGACCGGCAGTGGCAGGCCGCGCGCCTGCAACCACTCCTGCAGCCGCGTCTTGGGGTCTTTCAGCAGGCTGGCGTCAGGCAATGCCAGCAAGCGCCTTGCGAACAATTGCTCGACGACCTTCTCGGCCGCCTCGATCCCACCATCGAGGTAGATGGCGCCGAGCAGGGCCTCGAGTGCATCGGCAAGAATCGAGCGACGCCGGTGACCGCCACTGCGCAGCTCGCCGGCGCCCAGGATGAGGCTGTCTCCCAACGACAGCTCTGTGGCGATATCCGCCAGCGTCACTCCGCGGACCAGCGTGGAGCGCAGACGACTCAGATCGCCTTCATCGTCCGTCGCACGCTCGTGATAGACGCGCTCGGCGATCAGGAAATTCAGCAGGGCATCGCCCAGAAATTCCAGGCGCTCGTTGTGCTGTCGCTGGTTGGCACTGCGATGTGTCAGCGCCGTGGTCAGCAGGGAGGCGTCCTTGAAGCGGTAGCCGATACTGGCCTCGACCCGCCCGGCCGCCTTGCTCACCGCCGGATCTCTACCTGCCGATCGAAGACCACCACGAGATAGATGTTCTGGATATAGGGCGCGCGGCCCTCGTGCTCGATGCTGACCATATAGCCATTGGCAGTCTGGGTGATCTTGAAATCGCGCGGCGACACACTGACGTTTTCTACCGTCAACCGCCGCTCCAGCGCGGTCTGGATCGTGCGCGGATTCGCACCCTGCCCGTCGAGTTCGGTCTTGACGCTGTTCATGACGCTGCTGACGGTCAGGTACTCGCCATAGAGCGGCACCAGGCGAAGCACGCCATATGCCAACAGCCCGAACAAGGCGGCCAGCAGCAGGAAGCCGATGAGGGTGATGCCCTGTTGTTTTTTCTGCATGTCTGATCCCCGCAGGTGACCCGTGCGCCCGGCCCGTTGCCGAAGACTCCACAGATTCTACCCCGAGCATCCGGGCCGCGACCATCCGCTTTCTGTGACCGGCTGCACAGTCACTTCAACGAATCGCCTTGCCGATGCGATTCCACACCGGACCAGGGCGGCTTGCGTCCCAACTCATCCAGATGCGTACCGCCCGGCCTACGAGCAGTTCCTCGGGAATCATGCCCACTTCGGCATAGCGACTGTCGGTGCTGTTGTCGCGGTTGTCACCCATCACGAAGTAGTGTCCGTCAGGCACGACGAATCGCCCCTCCCGGCTGCCGCCGCCGACCCGCCACAGCAACTCATGCTCGGTTTCGCCCAGCTGCTCCATGGCGTGCAGCAGGGGCGCACCGGGGCTTTCGCTCCATGGGCCGAGTTCGCGAATCGGCACCACCTCGCCATTGATCATCAGCTGGCGGTTGCGATAGAGCACCTCGTCGCCGGGCAAACCGACCACGCGCTTGATGTAATTCACGGCCGGATCGCGCGGCAGCCTGAACACCATGACATCGCCCCGCAGAGGATCACCGGTAGCGATGATGCGTGTGTTGGTCACCGGCAGCCGCAACCCGTAGCTCCACTTGCTGACGAAAATGAAGTCGCCTGCCAGCAAGGTCGGCATCATCGAGCCCGAGGGAATTCGAAACGGCTCGAAGGCAAACGAGCGCACCACCAGCACGATCAGGATGATCGGGAAAAACGAGCGCGCATACTCCACGACCACGGGCTCGCGTGCAGCCTCATCGCCACTGCGCTGACGCGCAGGTCTCAGCCACAATGCATCGACGGCCCAGATCAGTCCGCTGACGACACAGGCAATGACCAGAATCAAAGCAAAATCCACAACCAATGCTCCCTGCCCGGCCTCACCGCCGGTCTACTTGCGATCCACCTGAAGCACTGCCAGAAACGCCTCCTGGGGAATCTCCACACTGCCGACCTGCTTCATGCGCCGCTTGCCGGCCTTCTGCTTTTCCAGCAGCTTGCGCTTGCGGCTGATGTCGCCACCATAGCACTTGGCGGTGACATTCTTGCGCAAGGCCTTGACCGTGCTCCTGGCAATCACCTGGTTGCCGATCGCCGCCTGGATGGCCACCTCGAACATCTGGCGCGGGATGATCTCGCGCATCCGCTCCACCAGGTCCTTGCCGCGCGGATAGGCGCTCTCGCGATGCACGATACTCGACAGTGCATCGACGCGATCCTTGTTGATCATCACGTCCAGTCGGACCAGGTTGGCCGCCTGGAAGCGCTCGAAGTGATAGTCAAAGGAGGCAAATCCGCGACTGCAGGACTTCAGGCGATCGAAAAAGTCCAGCACGACCTCGGAGAGCGGCAGCTCGAACTCGAGCTGTACCTGGCTACCCAGGTAGACCATCTTTTTCTGCACACCGCGCTTTTCCATGCACAACTGCATCACTGCACCAATGTATTCCTGCGGCGTCAGGATACTGGCGACAATGATAGGCTCGCGGATCTCATCGACCTTGTTGACCGGCGGCAGGCGCGCCGGATTATCGACCAGCAGCGTCTCGCCTTCGGTGGTGATGACCTCGAAGATGACCGTGGGCGCCGTGGTGATCAGATCAAGCTGGTACTCGCGCTCCAGGCGCTCCTGCACGATCTCCATATGCAGCATGCCCAGGAATCCGCAGCGATAGCCGAAGCCCAGGGCCGTGGAGGTTTCCGGCTCGAAGTGCAGCGCCGAGTCGTTGAGCCGCAGTTTGAGCAGGGCGTCGCGCAGGTCCTCGTATTGATCGGAGCTGACCGGAAACAATCCGGCAAACACGCGTGGCTGGACCTGCTTGAAGCCAGGCAGCGCAGCTGCGCACGGCCGATCGTGCAGAGTCACGGTATCGCCGACCGGGGCCCCGTCGATTTCCTTGATCCCCGCAATCAGGAAGCCGACATCACCGGCCTCCAGGATGGCACGATCGGTCATCTTTGGCGTAAAGCTGCCGATGCGATCGGCGCCATGTACGCGCCCGGTGGACATGATGCGGATGCGCGCACCCTTGGCCAGCCGGCCATTGATCACGCGAATAAGCGACACCACACCCACATAGTTGTCGAACCACGAATCGATGATCAGGGCCTGCAGGGGTGCATCGCGATCACCCTGTGGCGGCGGCACGCGACGCACGATCTCTTCGAGGAGTTCGGCAATGCCTTCACCCGTCTTGGCGCTGACCCGAAGTGCCGTGCGCGCCTCGATGCCGATGACATCCTCGATTTCCTGGCTGACCCGGTCGGGCTCGGCCTGCGGCAGATCGATCTTGTTGAGCACCGGTACCACTTCCAGCCCCATGTCGATCGCCGTATAGCAGTTGGCGACGCTTTGCGCCTCGACGCCCTGGGCGGCATCCACGACCAGCAGCGCGCCTTCGCAGGCCGCCAGTGACCGCGACACCTCGTAGGAGAAGTCAACGTGGCCGGGTGTGTCGATGAAATTGAGTTCGTAGCTGCGCCCGTCGGCGGCAGTGTAGCCGAGCGTCACGCTCTGGGCCTTGATCGTAATGCCCCGCTCGCGCTCCAGGTCCATGGAGTCGAGCACCTGCTCGGCCATCTCACGATCAGTCAAGCCACCGCACATGTGAATCAGCCGATCGGCCAGCGTCGACTTGCCGTGATCGATATGCGCGATGATTGAGAAGTTACGGATGTGATCCATGGGGAGACTGGCAGGCGACCCGGCAGGCCGCCGGAAAGCCGGGCATTATAGCCTGCGTCAGGGCGCGACGCTGGAAAGATGCCTCTCCAGTGCCGCGACATCGAGCTGGTAGTGACACAGCGCGTGTTCGCCGTCGCTGAGTACCGGCACCAGGTGGCCGTAACGCACCCTCAGATCCGGATCCTCGTCGATATCCACCACGCGAATCTCGGCGCGGCCGCGGATACGCGGCAGCACCGCCTCGAGCATCAGTTCACACAGATGGCAACCCGGGCGGGAGTAAAGCGTGAGCAATGTCATCGCGAAGCGTCTGGGCACAATGTCGGCTGCAGGCGCGCGGCGGCGCGGACTGCCAGGCGGCGCGCCAGCGCGAACCCCGCCAACAGGCCGATGATGCTGCCTGACACGGCCGGGAATTCGCCGCCGAGCAGCTGGCCGAGCACCGCGCCGGTGACCAGGCCGAGCAGTGGCAGGCCATAGGCCAGCGCGGCTGCGTGCAACAGGCGCGTCGCCGGCAGGGTCAGCCGTACCGTGGAGGCGACCTGCGCCGCGCCGGTCGGCACACTCAACCGCCAGGTGCGCGAGCGTGCGGCGAACCACGCACCCTGGCCACAGCCCTCACCGCGGTCGCAGCGCGGGCAGCCGGAACTCACCCCAAGGCTGACTTCGTCGGCGGCCGTGACGGTGCCGACGACTTCCAGCCGGTCATCGTTCCGCATCGACCCGCAACTCGCCGGGATCGCCCTCCTCGAGCGAGCGTGCAATGGTCTCGACCGTCAGCGCCGGCACCTCTCCGACGGCGGTCACCAGCCGACCCGCATGGCGCAGGGAATAGGCGTTGGCACCGCCCATGCGCGCCAGGCCCAATGGCCACTCACCTTCTGCCTGCGGATCCTCGACGAAGACCGAGACCGAAGCCAGACCGTCGGAATACACCAGGTGCTGCACCGGGTAACGCGAGTCAGCCATCATGGCCACCGAAGCCCCGGTCAGGCGGAAACCGGCGGGCAGTCGGGCCGCGCGCCAGCCGACCTGGGTGGAGGCCACCGCCTGTTCCTGGCGACGCAGCCAGGTAAAGCCCTGCGTCGGCGTGGTGGGCGAGAGCGCCGAGGCGGGGATGTACTCGGGCAGACTCAGCGTCGTGAACAGGATCTGCTCGACGATCTCGCCCTGCTCGTTGGTGACCTGGGATCGCAGCGGCATTGCCGTGGCCTGATCCAGCCACAGGGTATAGCCATAGCGATAGGCATCGCGTGGACGAATCTCCAGCACCCGCGTACTGCGCTCGGCGACGCGTTCGTGCCCGAGCAAGGTCAGCTGGTAATGCTCGGCGAGCGCGTCACTGTAGCCGGGCAGTGCCGCCGCCAGCGGACTGGCGTCGCGGCGACTCTCCACCAGCACCGTTTGCTGATCGGGCAGGATGCAGGTGACTTCGTCTTCGTGGCGCACGATCTCGCGGCCGGCGCCATCCAGCGAGATGATTCGCTCGCTGACCAGGCCATCCATGTAACGATGCACGATGTAGTGGGTTTCGGCGCGACCTTCGTGCATGTGCACGAATGTGCCCTCGTAGTTGAGCTCCTCGACCGCCCGGTTCATCCGATCGAGCCAGTCGCGCGCATCTTCCGCGACAGCCACGCCGCTCCACGCCGCCCCAAGCAGCACGGCACAGCCGGCCAGCCCGGCCAGCCCACCCGAGCGGCGCAGGCCGCTCATCGGCTCAGTTGCCGTCACGTTCGACCGGCTCGGGGGCGACTGCCGGCGTCTCGACATACCCGCCCAGGATCTGGGCCGCCGAGGTGCCGACGATGCCACTGTGGATGGTCTTGCGGCCCAGACCGCCGGCCACCTCACCGTGACTCATCAGGTAATTGGTCAGGCGAATCGCCGGCTGCGACATGGGCTGGCCTGCGAGGCCGTCGCTGGCCAGCACAGGCGCGCCAAGCTGGGTGCCTGTTGCCGACTGTGCGGGCGAGACCGACTGGGTCGCATCCGTGGCCAGCAGCGCCCGATCACCGTCCTCGACGCCCAGGTTCTGCAGGCTGACAATCGCAATCAGGGCCACCGCCGCGGCAGCAGCAGCGCCACTGGCCGGGCGCCACCATCGCGCTGAGGCGCGGCTGGCGGGGACGACATCATCGCCTGCGGCACTTTCAGGCGACGCTTCACCACCGTCCAGTTCGATGCGGCGGTGCAGCGCCTGCACCAGTCCGAGCGGATTGTGACCGAGGATCTCGCCGCGCAGCGTCTGGCCGATGAGCAGGTAACGCGTCGCCGTGGCATGGATCGCGTCATCGCGTCCCAGCCGTCGAACCAGCAGCTCGCTTTCGCTGGGCGGCAGTTCGTCGTCAATAAAGGCGGATATCTGGTCGCGGAGCTGTTCGTTCATGGTCACTTCCCGGGTCAGTCCAGCAGGGGGCTGATGCGCTTGTCGATGGCCTCACGGGCACGGAAGATACGCGAGCGCACCGTCCCCACAGGGCATTCCATGGTCTGGGCAATTTCTTCGTAGCTCATGCCTTCCATCTCGCGCAGGACGATGGCGGTGCGAAGATCCGCGGGCAGGTCGGCGATCGCCTCCTCCACGGTCTTGCGGATCTCTTCGGTAAGCACCAGGCCCTCAGGGGTGTCAGTGTCCTTGAGCAGGTGCTGAACATCAAAAGGTTCGGAATCCTGCAGATCGAGGTCGAAATCCACTGGTCTGCGCTTCTGCGCCACGAGGTGGTTCTTGGCGGTGTTGATGGCAATCCGGTACATCCAGGTATAAAACGCGCTGTCACCACGAAATCTCGGCAGCGCCCGATAGGCCTTGAGAAACGCATCCTGGGCCACATCAAGCGCGTCCGCCGGCTCACGGACATAACGCATGATCAGCTTGATGATCTTGTGCTGATACCGAAGCACCAGCAGGTCGAAGGCCTTGCGATCACCCTGCTGAACGCGTTTGACCAGGTTCGCGTCCGACGTGGAGTCGCTCATGGGCGGCCTCCGCGTCGTGGGTCACCTGTCACCGTCCCACTCCCGGATAGACTCCGGGTCACGGCGAAAGTTCTGTGAGATAAGCAGGAGTTCAGCGCCATCGAGGGGAACATGCCTTGTCGTTATTCTCGCCGTCGTGGCCATCACGCCGCGCGGCCGCGTCATCGGTGAGCCAGGAGAACACTCAAGCCGCGCCATGCGTCTGCCCCCAGGCCGTCCCGGCAGATGATACAGCGCCGGCGCTGTGTGTCACGGCGCAGTTCGACAATCGCCACCGCCCCGCCCAGATAGCCGCCCGGGCCAAGCTGCCAGGGGCCCTGCCAGTCCGGGCAGTGCGCCTCGGCCAGCCACCAGCCCGAGGCATCATGATAAAGCCACTGGCGCCGACGCAGCAGCAGGCGGGCCATGCTGGCGAGAATCACAGCCACCAGCGCCAGGCGCACCGGCCACGGCAGCGCAGACAGCGCCACGACCGCGGCTGAAACACCGTGGAGCGCCCCCAGCTGCAGCCTCAACAGCCTGCCGGGACCGCATTCAAAGGGTATGGCCGGCACGGATGCGCTCCACGAGATCGGCCAGGGCGGGATCTTCCGGGCAGTCGCGGCCCAGCATCCAGCCATAGAGCTGGGGGTCAGGCAGCTCCAGCATGGCTTCGAAGCGCTGACGATCAGGCTCTGCCAGGCTCTCCCAATGCCGGTCGACGAAGCCCGTGAACAGGCTGTCGAGTTCGCGCATGCCGCGGCGACACCGCCAGCGCAGTCGCGACAGGCTCATCGCGGCGCCTAGTGGCGACGCTCGGCCATCATCTGCTTGATCTCGCCGATCGCCTTGGCGGGATTGAGTCCCTTCGGGCAGGTGCGGGTGCAGTTCATGATGGTGTGGCAGCGGTAGAGACGGAATGGGTCTTCGAGCATGTCCAGGCGCTCACCGGTGGCCTCGTCGCGACTGTCCACCAGCCAGCGGTGCGCGGCCAGCAGCACAGCCGGACCCAGGTAACGGTCGCTGTTCCACCAGTAGCTCGGGCATGAGGTCGAACAGCAGGCGCACAGAATGCACGCCGAGGGCTCATTGATCTTCGCCTGGTCCTCGCGCGACTGCAGGCGCTCTCGATCGGCCGGGGGCGGCGTCTTGCTCTGCAGCCACGGCTTGATCGACGCGTACTGGGCGTAGAAATTGGTCAGGTCGGGCACCAGGTCTTTGATCACCGGCATGTGCGGCAGCGGATAGATTTTCACCGCGCCCTTGACGTCCTCGATGGCCTGGGTGCAGGCGAGCGTATTCACGCCATCGATGTTCATGGCACACGAGCCACAGATGCCCTCGCGGCAGGAGCGCCGGAACGTCAGCGTGGGATCAACCTCGTTCTTGATCTTGATCAGCGCATCCAGAACCATCGGCCCGCAGCTGTCCAGATCGATTTCATAGGTGTCCAGACGCGGGTTCTCACCGTCTTCTGGTGAGTAGCGATAGACCGCGAAGCGGCGCACGTTCTTCGCCCCCTCGGGCGCGGCATGGGTCTTGCCGCGGCTGATGCGGGAATTCGCGGGCAGTCGGAATTGTGCCATTGCCAGTGTGTCCTTTCGAAAAAGACCGTGCTAGTAGGTACGGGCGACGGGGGGAATGACTTCCACATCGTCGGTCAGCGTGCGCAGGTGCACCGGACGATAGTCCAGCCGGACCTCGCCTGCGTCCGTGCACCATGACAGGGTGTGTTTCATCCACTCGGCGTCGTCCCGCGCAGGAAAATCCTCGCGCGCATGGGCGCCACGGCTTTCCTGGCGGTTTTCGGCCGAAACAATCGTGGTCATCGCCTGACCCAGCAGGTTCTCAAGCTCCAGCGTCTCGACCAGGTCGGTGTTCCAGATCAGCGAGCGATCGGCGACGCGCACATCGGCAAACGAAGCCACGACCTCGCGCATCTTCGCCACGCCCGCCGACAGCGACTCGCCCGTGCGAAACACCGCGGCATGGGCCTGCATGACACGCTGCATGGCATCGCGAATCTCAGCCGTCGAGGTATTTCCCTTGGCATGGCGCAGCCGATCGAGGCGCGCAACCGTGGCGGCGCCGGCATCGGTCGGCAGCGCGCGCTGACGCGCACCGGGCTTCAGCGTGGCCCCGAGGTGGCGCGCCGTTGCGCGACCGAACACCACCAGGTCAAGCAGCGAGTTCGAACCCAGCCGATTGGCGCCGTGCACGGAGACACAGGCCGCCTCGCCGGCAGCATACAGGCCTGGTACGACCGTGTCGGGCTCGCCGTTGGCAAGGGTCACGACCTCGCCGGTGTACTTGGCGGGGATACCGCCCATGTTGTAGTGCACGGTCGGCAGTACCGGAATCGGCGCCTTCGTAACATCCACCCCGGCAAAGATGCGGGCTGTCTCGGCGATGCCCGGCAGACGCTCGTTGATCACCTCGGCCCCGAGATGTTCGAGATGCAGGTGGATGTGATCGCGATTGGCGCCGACGCCGCGGCCCTCGTTGATCTCGATGGTCATCGAGCGCGAGACGACGTCGCGGGAGGCCAGGTCCTTGGCATTGGGGGCATAGCGCTCCATGAAACGCTCGCCCTCGGAGTTGGTCAGGTAGCCGCCCTCGCCTCGCACGCCCTCGGTGATCAGGCAGCCTGCGCCGTACACACCCGTGGGATGAAACTGCACAAACTCCATGTCCTGCAGCGGCAGGCCTGCGCGCAGTACCATGGCGTTGCCATCGCCGGTGCAGGTGTGGGCGGAGGTGCAGGAGAAATACGCCCGACCATAGCCGCCGGTGGCCAGGACCACGGCCTGGGCCCGAAAGCGGTGCAGTCGGCCGGTGGCCATCTCCCAGGCGATGACGCCGCGGCACTCGCCGTCTTCCATGATCAGGTCGAGTGCGAAGTACTCGATGAAGAACTGCGCGTCGTGCTTGAGTGCCTGCTGATAGAGCGTATGCAGCATGGCGTGGCCGGTGCGATCGGCAGCCGCGCAGGTGCGCTGGGCCGTGCCGCGCCCGTTGTGTGTGGTCATGCCGCCGAAAGGCCGCTGGTAGATGCGCCCGTCTTCGGTACGCGAGAACGGCACACCGTAGTGCTCGAGCTCGATGACGGCGTCCGGGGCTTCCTTGCACATGTACTCGATGGCGTCCTGGTCACCCAGCCAGTCCGAGCCCTTGACGGTGTCGTACATGTGCCAGCGCCAGTCGTCCTCGCCCATGTTGCCAAGGGCCGCGGAAATGCCGCCCTGCGCGGCCACGGTGTGGCTGCGCGTGGGAAAGACCTTGGTCAGGCAGGCCGTCTTCAGGCCCTGCTCGGCCAGCCCGAAGGTGGCCCGCAGGCCGGCACCGCCCGCGCCGACGACCACGACGTCGCAACGGTGATCGATGAACTCGTAGTCGGCCGTCATGGCGTCACTCCGAAGGAAATCCTGAGCACGGCGAACATCCCTGCCACCGCGGCGGCGTAAAACACGAACGTGACGAGCACCAGCCCACTGACCTTGAGCCAGCCCGTATTGACATAATCCTCGATGACCACCTGGACGCCGAGACGCGCGTGGTAGGCCATCGTGGGCAGCAGCAGCAGCAGCCCGATGGTATTGACCGGCGCGGCAATCCAGGCGGTGACCTGCAGATAGTCAATGCTGGGCAGACGGGTCAGTGACCAGGCAAACCATGGGCCGAGGATGACCAGACCCAGCGCGCTGACACGCTGTGACCACCAGTGCGCAGGGCCTTCCTTGGCTGCACCCAGCCCCAGCACCCGACCAAGCGGAGAACGCAGACTCATGGACATGTTCTCCTTCAGCCGCCGGCCAGCAGTAGCCAGAAACCCAGCGTCAGCACGGCTGCGGCAATCACCACAGCCCAGCCGCTGACGATGACCTGGCGGATCTCGAAGCCGAAACCGGCATCCCAGAACAGGTGACGAATGCCATTGCAAAGGTGGTAGAAGAACGCCAACGACACGCCGATCAGCAGCAGCCTGATCAGCCAGTGACTGAAAAACACCTGGGCACTTGCGTAGGCTTCCGGGCCGCTGGCGGCGGCCACCAGCCAGGCGACCAGCAACAGGCTGGAGGCAGCCAGCAGCATTCCGCTGAGCCGATGGGAAATCGACAGTACCGACGTGATCTGGGGTCTGTACACCTGCAGATGCGGTGACAGCGGACGTTGGCCCTGAGCCATGGTCGCTCCTTCAGCGTTCCTCAATTGCGCATTCGTGCTGCAGACGACGACGGATGCCCGACGCTGCCCGTGTTCTAGAAGTCGATGCAGCGTCCGTTCTTCTCCCAGTCACCGTAGCGGGTTGGCTCCGGGCCCGAGGGCCCACCCACTTCGACTGAAAGCTTGTCGCCACCCTCTACAGGGATGGCCGGCGCACTGGCTGGGGGAGAGACCTCTCCCCGGGTAGGCTGTGGGCGACTCTCGGGCGTCCATACCCGTGGCTCCGCAGCCTTGCCGGTGCCTGCATTCCCTGCGTCTTCCGTCATCCCGCTATTATGACGGACTTCGCCATTTATTTCATCTGACCAGAGCCGGGAGAAACACCATGGACCAGCGTGACTGGGGACGCGTGAGCGTGACCGGTGAGGACGCCATGCAGTTGCTGCAGGGGCAGCTCACACAGGACGTAACACTGGCCGGGCCTGCGCATGCGCCGATGGCCGCCTGGTGCAATCCCCAGGGACGCGTGCTCAGCGTATCCCGACTGCTCAGCAACGACCCCGCGCAGGTCGAGCTACTCATGCCCGCGGCACTGACCGCGGAGGTCGCGCGCAGGCTGGGCATGTACGTGCTGCGTTCGCGGGCGAAAGTCGTCGATGCCGGCGGCGGGTGGCGCAGCGTGCTGGTGACCGAAGACCAGGCGCGCAACCGCGACATCGACATCGGCAACGCGCCGGGTTCAGCGCTACACGCGCAGCAATGCTGGTGGATCCGCCTCCCGGGCAACACCGGCGCAGTCGAAGTCAACGGCCCCGCCGAGGCCGTCGAGGCACTGGCATTACCCGCAGACAATCTGCGTACGCGGCCACAGTGCGGCCTGCCGATCGTATTGCCTGAAACCCAGGGCAGCTTCATCCCGCAGATGCTCAATCTCGACCTGATCGGCGCCGTGAGCTTTCGCAAGGGCTGTTACTCCGGCCAGGAGATCGTCGCCCGCACGCAGAACCTCGGTCGCATCAAGCGACGCATGGCGCTGTATGCCGGCGATTCCACGCCCCTACCTTCGCCAGGCGAGAAGTTGCTGCACGATGGACAGGCGGCCGCCGAGGTGGTCGATGCTGCAGGCAAGCTGGTGCTGGCCGTGGTCAACCTGAGTCACGCACAGCTGACGCTGACGAGCACCGCCGGCGTGATGCTCGCACCACTGCCGATGCCCTACGAGGTGCCCGAACTGCCGGCGTCCTGACTTTTTTCCGGGCGCAGCTGCGGAAACAAAAGCACGTCGCGAATCGACGGCTGATCGGCCAGGAACATCACCAGCCGGTCTATACCTAAGCCCAGGCCGGCCGTGGGCGGCATACCGTACTCCAGCGCACGCACGTAATCGGCATCGAAGAACATCGCTTCCTCGTCACCTGCCGTTTTACTCTGGGCCTGCATGCGAAAGCGCTCGGCCTGCTCTTCGGGGTCGTTGAGCTCGGAGAAGCCGTTGGCGATCTCGCGCCCGCCGATGAACAGTTCGAAGCGATCGGTGACGAAGGGATCGGCATCGTTGCAACGCGCCAGCGGCGAGACCTCGGCAGGATAGGCGGTCATGAAGGTCGGCGCGATCA
>JAFIFN010000042.1 GCA_020832005.1 Gammaproteobacteria bacterium
AGAAAAAGCCAGCGAAAAAGAAGGCTGCCAAGAAAAAGGCCGCCAAGAAAAAGCCAGCGAAAAAGAAGGCTGCCAAGAAAAAGGCCGCCAAGAAAAAGCCGGCGAAGAAGAAGGTAGCCAAAAAGAAGGCTACCAAGAAGAAGGCCAGCAAGAAGAAAGCGGCCCGCCGGAAGCCTGCTACGCGGAAAAAAGCCGCGAGCAAGAAGATGACCGCCGCCTGAAACCTGGCCGCGGTGATTCCGTTCCGGTCATTGCCTTAATCGGCGTGACCGGGGCGGCAAAAGTGCCCGCATGATGCGGGCACTTTTGTTTCTACTACCTGCTGGGGGACATGAACATGAAACGCGAGGAACTCAAACGGGCAGTCGCCACTGCCGCGCTCGAAGAGCTTCGAGACGGGATGCTGCTCGGGATCGGCACAGGCTCCACCGTCAATCACTTCATTGACCTGCTGGCCGAACATCGTCACCGGGTGCAGGCAGTGGTCTCCAGTTCCGAGGCGTCAAGCAGGCGACTCAGCGAGATCGGCCTGGAACCGGTAGAACTGTCTTCGGTGAACGATCTGGACCTTTATGTTGATGGGGCTGACGAGGCGACCAAGCACGGCCACCTCATCAAGGGAGGTGGCGGAGCATTGACGCGCGAGAAAATCGTCGCTGCTGCATCGCGTCGCTTCGTCTGCATCATTGACGACAGCAAGCTCAAGGGCGTGCTCGGGGCGTTCCCGTTGCCAGTTGAAGTAATCCCGATGGCGCGTGCTTACGTCTCGCGACAGATGGTGAAAGCCGGCGGCCGACCGGTCTGGCGCAGCGATTTCGTCACCGACAACGGCAACGACATCATCGATGTGCACAATCTCAACATCATGAACCCGCTCGAGATGGAACGCCGCTTCAACCAGATCGCCGGCGTTGTCACCGTAGGGCTGTTCGCTCAGCGCAGGGCTGACCTGCTATTGATCAGCTCGCCGGCGGGCGTCCGGCGGATTGAGCCATGAGCCCGTGAATTTGGCAGCTTTCGGGCAAAAAAAACCCGCCACGAAGGCGGGATTTTTTTGCCCGGAGCACCGGGGGGATTTGGCTGGGGGACCAGGATTCGAACCTGGGTTGGCGGAGTCAGAGTCCGCAGTCCTACCGCTAGACGATCCCCCAATAAACCATGGATCAGCGCTTGGAGTACTGGGTTGCCCGACGCGCTTTGCGCAGACCGACTTTCTTGCGCTCGACCTCACGGGCATCGCGCGTGACGAAGCCGGCCTTCCGCAGGCTGGGACGCAGCGTTTCGTCATACTCCATCAGCGCACGGGTGATGCCGTGGCGGATGGCGCCAGCCTGCCCGGTCGTGCCCCCGCCGGTGACGGTGACGGCGACGTCGAACTTGCCGGCCAGGTCGGTGAGCTCCAGAGGTTGGCGAACAATCATCTGGGCCGTTTTGCGGCCGAAAAACACATCCAGGGGCTTGGTGTTGACCACGATATTGCCGTTGCCCGGGCGCAAAAACACCCGTGCCGTGGAGGTCTTGCGCCGGCCGGTGCCGTAAGGAACTGCGTCAGTCATGAATGCTTGTCCGTAATGGAAGTGAGGAACGCCGGAATCACAGATCCAGCGCCAGCGGCTGCTGGGCGGTATGCGGGTGGGCGGGACCGGCGAACACGCGCAGCTTGCGCAGCATCTCGCGGCCCAGGGAATTCTTGGGCATCATGCCCTGCACGGCCGCCTCGATCACCCGCTCAGGCGCCTTGGCCAGCTGCTTTTCCAGCGTAATCGACTTCATGTTGCCAATATAGCCGGTGTGCCGGTAGTACACCTTGTCCTTGAGCTTGTTGCCCGTGACGTTGATCTTCTCGGCATTGATCACGACGATGTAGTCGCCGGTATCCACATGCGGGGTGTACTCGGGCTTGTGCTTGCCCTTGAGCCGGGTAGCGATCTGGGTGGCCAGCCGGCCCAGGGTCTTGCCCGTGGCATCCACGACATACCAGTCGCGCCGCACCTCATGGGACTTGGCCGAAAACGTTTTCATGAACCGGGTTCCTGATTAATTTCAGTGTAAAATATCGAGCTGGATCAAAATCTTGACTGCAACCGAAGGCGCCCTTCCGGACGTTTCATGGCAATATCCGAGCGAGCCCTTTGCCTGCCACGGCCCGTGCCGCGACGTCTCTTCCAGCCGAAAAGCCGATAAGAATACTCAAAGCGGTGTTTCAAGGCAATAGGTGGACACCCGCCGCGCATCCCCGGCAGGCTAGAACTTGTACTCCAGGGACAGCGCGGAGTAGGTATCGGTGCGGCTCGTGCCCACCGGCACGCTGGAATTGTTGCGTACGGTATACGAGACCACCAGGCCCAGGCGGCCAAGCAACTGGGTTCTGACCGCGGCGACGGCCTCGGTGAAGGTGTTGTCTGAGCCGCTCTCGACCGAGAGATCGAAGTTGAACGCGGCTACATCGTTGAAGCGGAACTCATAGTCACTGCCGAAGCGCAAAATCGCCTCATTCTGACTCTCGCCGTCGCGCAGCTTCGCCTGCCTGGCACCGGCGCCGATTTCGACGTTCAGATGCTGGCGCTGGGTATTGATCAGTCGGCGACCATAGCCCAGCGACTCGCTGATCTGCTGGTCATAACCGCTGAACTTGTCCTTGCGCCAGTTCGCCCGCGCGAAAACATAGTCGAACTCATTGAAATCGTAAGTAGTTCGTGCGCCAAGCTCATAGGCCTCGGCGGTCGTGCGGTCTTCCTCGCGGGCGCCGATCGCAGCCGCGAACCCGCTGTGCTTCCAGCGCCCGGTGAGGTATCGGAGTTCAAAACGTCCATTGACGTTATCGGTGTCCGTGTTGCCCGACGTCGACAGATAGCCCAGGCGGGCCAGGCCGGACCAGGGGCTGGCATCCTCGTCGTCCGCCAGAGCGGGTGCGGCTGACAGCAGCAGGCCGGCACCAGCGAGCAGGAGGCATGATTGCCAAACGCATTTCATCTTGATTTCTCCTCCGGGACGGCGGGTGCTCAACACCGCCTGACTGACGAAAAGCGCGCTAGTCTAACGACATGCATGCCTGCGCGCATCCCGGCTGCCGTATACTTGGATGCCATGAATCCTCGCACCCTGTCTGCCGTGGACCGGCTGCTCGCCGGCGCCGACAACCTGCTGAGAACGCTGGCCGTGCCGGCCGTCGCAGCCCGGACCAATCCCGCAGCGCAGCTTCCCGACATGGCCATGACCGAAACTGAACGGGCGCATGCGGCTGGCTTGATGCGGGTGAATCATGCCGGCGAGGTCGCCGCCCAGGCGCTCTACCATGGCCAGGCGCTGCTGGCGCGTGATCCGGCCACCGCCGAGCATCTGGGCCGCGCTGCCCGCGAGGAAGGCGACCATCTCGCCTGGTGCCGCGAGCGCCTGGAGGAACTGGGGTCTCGACCCAGCCGGCTGGATCCGTTGTGGTACCTCGGCGCCTTTGCAACGGGTGCTGCCGCCGGGATGGTCAGCGACCGGATCAGCCTGGGCTTTGTCGAGGAGACCGAAAAGCAGGTTGTCGAACACCTGCGTGGGCATTTGCAGCGCCTGCCTGAAGCCGACACCCGCAGCCGCGCGATCCTGACCGCCATGGCGCGCGATGAAGCCGAACATGGAGACGCCGCACGCGTGGCAGGCGCCGCACGCCTGCCTGCGGCCGTGCGGCGCCTGATGCGCGGCAGTGCGCGCATCATGACCTCGACGGCTTATCGAATTTGACCGGGCAGTCAGCGCAAACCGCGCGAGCAGCGGCCTGAAGCCCGAAAATGTGCCCCTGACACTTGCACAAGGCGGCACTTTATACTAACAACGCATTTTGTTAACTCACTGCAGGGGCAATAAAAACATGGAAGACACCGCCAAACCGCTCAGCGATGTCCCGGCCATCAACAAGTTCCTGAGCTATTGCCGCATCAGGACCGTGCCCCAGAAAACGGTCATGATCCATGCTGGCGACCTCCCCGATACGCTCTACTACATTGTCGACGGCTCCGTAGAAGTCATGATCGAGGACGAGGACGGCAACGAGATGGTCCTGGCCTATCTCAACAAGGGCCAGTTCTTCGGCGAGATGGGCCTGTTCCACGACCAGCCGCAGCGAAGCGCCTGGGTGCGCACGCGCACCGAGAGCGATATCGCGGAAATGACCTACCCGCGCTTTCGCCAGATCGCCACCGAAAACCCCGGCATCGTTTTCGAACTGGCCACTCAGCTCGCGGTGCGCCTGGATCGCACCAATCGCAAGCTCGGGGACCTGGCTTTCGTGGATGTCACCGGTCGCGTGGCCCACGCGATCATGGATCTGTGTAATGAGCCCGACGCCATGACGCACCCTGACGGCATGCAGATCAAGGTCTCCCGGCAGGAACTCAGCCGACTGGTGGGCTGCTCGCGGGAAATGGCCGGGCGCGTGCTCAAGGTGCTCGAGGAGCAGGGCCTCGTCTCGGCCAGCGGCAAGACCATCGTGGTGTTCAACGCCCGGCGGCAGCCGCCGCGCCGCAAGGCCTGAGCGCAGCCCGAGAGCCCGCCCGCTGCGCGGGCGGCGGCGGGCGCCCAGCTAGCGCAGGCCGCGGTCGCGGCAGACGCGCTCGTAGGCCGCGCGAACCTCGCGGGTTTTCTCCTTCGCCGCCTCCTGCTCACTGGCCGGTTCTCCGCGACCCGCCAGCTTGTCCGGATGGTGGCGGTTCATCAGCCGCCGATAGGCCACTTTCAATTCATCGTCGCTCGCCTGGGCCGACACGCCCAGCAGCTCATAGGCACTGGCAATCTCGCGCCGGGTGTCCACGGGCGCCCCACCCTGCCGCCACGCCGCGAGATTTGCCTCCATCTGCGCCAGCTCCACGCGCCTGACGCCCAGCGCGCTGGAAATCTCCCACAGCGCCCGACGCTGATGGCTGCTGAAATTGCCGGCCTGCATGAGCATGCGCAACTGCAGCTCCACAAAGCTGCGACACAAGGCGCGCTCGTCACCGATGGACGCACGCAGTTGCTCCAGCACCGGCGGCAGCGAGAAGGCTTCTGCCTTGCCAACCGAGAAATGGCCGATCGCCTCGCGGATCTGCTCAGGCGTCAGCCGCATGCCGTGCATGACGCTGCGCGTGGCGCGAATCTCTGCCTCGCTGACGCGGCCGTCGAGTTTTGCAAGATACCCCATGACCTGGAAGATCGCGGCGAATAGCCTGGCGTGCGTGCGGGCATCCAGCGCCTCGACGGGCCGCGCACGCATGGCGCGCCAGCCGCGGTCGAACTGGTGGCCGATGGCAAGCCCGACGAGAATGCCGATCGGGCCGCCGGCCACCAGACCCAGCGCGGCACCCGCGATTTTTCCACCCCAGTTCATTGCTTGCTCAACCCGCCTCCAGGATTCGACGTTCACATGTATTATGCGTCGTTTCCGTGACCCACAGACAGGCATGTCCATGGTTGACGCCGTATTCGAATCCCGCCTGGAGAGCCTGCCATTGCTGGCGCGCGGCAAGGTACGCGATATCTACGCGATTGATGAGACGCGCTTGCTGATCGTCGCATCCGATCGGCTTTCCGCCTTCGACGTGGTGCTGCCCGATCCCATCCCCGGCAAGGGACGCATTCTCACAGCCATCTCCAATCACTGGTTCGGCCTGACCCGCCATATCGTCCCCAACCACCTCCTCGACGAGTCTCCTGAAGCCTATGTAACCGACCCTGCGGAACGCCGCCAGATCGAGGGTCGTGCCGTGGTGGTCCGGCGACTCAAGCCACTGCCGGTCGAGGCGGTTGTTCGCGGCTACCTGATCGGCTCAGGCTGGCAGGAGTATCAGCGCAGCGGCACCGTCTGTGGTATCGCCTTGCCCGCGGGTCTGGAACTGGCCGCACGCCTGCCCGAGACGATCTTCACGCCAGCCACGAAAGCCCAGCGCGGTGACCACGACGAGAACATAACTTTTAAGCGCATGACAGAGCTCGTCGGCCACGATATCGCCCAGGCTGTGCGCAGCAAATCGATTGAGATCTATGAGTTTGCCGCCGGCGTCGCAGCAACCCGCGGCCTGATCATCGCCGACACCAAGTTCGAGTTTGCGTGGGACGAGCGCGACGGGCTGATTCTCATCGATGAGGTGCTTACTCCGGATTCCTCGCGCTTCTGGCCGGCTGCGAGTTACCGTCCGGGCAGCTCTCCCGAAAGCTTCGACAAGCAGTTCGTGCGTGATTACCTGGAAACACTGGCCTGGGACAAGCGCGCGCCCGGACCGCGTCTGCCGGAGCAGATCATTGCAGCCACTGCCGGGAAGTATCAGCAGGGCCTGGCGCTGATCACAGGGGCGGCTTCCGGCTGAGGCACGACCCCCGGCACGTGGCCACGGCTGGCCTGCGCTACAATCAGCGCGTCAGCCTGTGTTGACGCCATCGCGTCCGGAGTCCAGCCCGCAGATGTTCCCGCAGCAACGTCAGCGCCTCCACAACCTGATCTGGGATCCGGATCTCGTACGCACTTTTCCGCTGCGCATCGTCGTGATCATCGCGCGCTACATCCATGCCCTGACCCGGGAAGTCATGGGTGGCCAGCTCACACTGCGCGCGATGAGCCTCGTCTACACCACGCTCATGTCCCTGGTACCGCTGCTCGCCTTCAGCTTCTCGCTGCTAAAGGGGGTGGGCGTACATCGCCAGATGGAGCCGCTGCTGCTGACTTTTCTCGCACCTCTGGGCGAGGAAAAAAGCCTGGAGCTGACCACGCAACTGATCGCCTTCGTGGACAACCTCCAGGGCACGCTGCTCGGTGGCGTGGGTCTGATCTTTCTGATTTTCATTGTCATCTCGATGGTGCAGAAAGTCGAAGACAGCATGAACTACATCTGGCAGGTGCAGTCATCGCGTACCCTGGCGAGCAAGTTCAGCGGCTATCTGTCGGCCATGCTGATGGGGCCGCTGATGATGGCCCTGGCACTCGGCCTGATTGCCACGATCTCGAGCGTCGCGGTCGTCCAGCGCGTGCTCGAACTCGAGCCGTTCGGAACGCTGCTGGTCGCAGCAGGCCGGATAATGCCCTACCTGATACTGACCGCGACTTTCACATTCCTTTACATTCTTCTGCCCAACACGCGGGTTCGCCTGAAGCCTGCCCTGATCGGCGGGCTGCTCGGCGGCATCGCCTGGGCGGCTGCCAGTTCGGTATTTGCACAGGTGGTCGTGCAATCCACGCGCATCTCGGCGGTGTATTCGTCGTTTGCGATCGTCATCCTGGCGCTGGTCTGGCTGTATGTGAGCTGGCTGATCCTGCTGCTGGGTGCGCAGATCGCCTATTTCGTTCAGCACCCGGAGCATCTGCGCGAGGGTCGCAGTTTCCCCGAGCTCTCGGCGCTGTCGCGCGAACATACCGGACTTGCACTGATGCTGCTGGTCGGGCGGGCCTTCGTGGACCCGGAACAGGGGGCATGGCACCCACGCACACTGGCAGCGCGTTTTCGCCTGCCGGAGGATCGCCTGGCGCCTGTGCTTGAATCCCTGCGCGCTGCCAGGCTGCTTGTCGACACCGCCGACGGACAGCTGATGCCCGGACGATCTCTTGAGAAGATCCGGCTCGTCGATATCATGGCGGCGGTGCGCGGCTCCGATGAGATCGTGCCGCGGGCGGGTGACCGGTGGGCGGCGCGCTCGCTGGAACTCTGGGCGCAGGCAGATGACGCCATCGCGCAGCGATTCGGCAACGTCAGCCTGGCCGAACTCGTTACCGAGGCCGCGCCGGCAGCCAGTGACACGGCAGCAGGCCAGGGCGGCGGACAGCGTCCGGCTACTGGCTAACTGCCGGCCACCATCATGCGCTCCATCAGTACGCTGCCGCAGCGGATCACGCCGCGTGTGTCCACGTCGCTGCCGGTGGCGATGATGCCGCGAAACATGTCGCGCAGATTTCCAGCGATCGTGATCTCGCTGACCGGGGCCGCGATCTCGCCGTTCTCTATCCGAAACCCGGCCGCCCCGCGCGAGTAGTCGCCAGTCACCATGTTTACGCCCTGGCCCATCAGGTCGGTGATCAGCAGGCCGGTGCCCATGCGTGCGAGCAGCTCGGGCTGCGTCCCTGCACTTGGGTGTACCAGCAGATTGTGAATGCCCCCGGCATTGCCGGTCGTGGTCATGCCGAGCTTGCGCGCAGAATAGCTCGACAGCACATAACCCTGCAGGCATCCGTGCCGGATCAGCTGGCGTTCGCGCGTGGCCACACCTTCGTTGTCATAGGCCGCACTGCCCACGGCGCCCGGCAACAGTGGCTGTTCGTCGATCTGCAGCCACTCCGGAAAGACCTGCTCACCAATCGCATCCAACAGGAAGGAGCTGCGCCGGTACTGGCTGGTGCCGCGTATCGCCGCAATGAGGTGACCGAACAAGCCGCGCGCCACCTCCGGGGCAAACACCACGGCAGACGGCCCCGTCGCCATGCGTCCGGCACCCAGACGCCGCAATGTGCGCTTCGCGGCTTCGAGGCCTACGAGTTCGGCGTCCTCGAGATTGCGCCAGTCACGATCGGCCGTGTACCAGTAATCACGTTCCATGCCTTCGGCATTGCTGCCGAGCACGACACAGGACAACGAGTGATAGCTGCTCGGCGTGGCGGCACAGAAGCCGTGGCTGTTGGCGTAGACGCGCACACCGGCGCCACTGTGCACGCTGGCGCCCTCGGAGTTGGTCAGGCGGGTATCGCAGGCCAGCGCCGCAGCCTCGCAGCGCTTCGCCAGCGCCGCAGCCTCCTCGGCACTGATCTCCCAGGGATGGCAGAGATTCAGATCAGGAATATCGCGGGCCATCAGCGCGGCGTCGGCGAGGCCTGCGAACTCGTCGGCTGCGGTATGGCTGGCAATCGAGCAGGCCTTGGCCACCGCTTCGCGCAGCGCAGCGTGAGACAGGTCAGCGGTAGAGGCACTGCCCTTGCGCCCGCCGACGTACACCGTGATACCCAGCGCACGATCCTGCTGGCGCTCCAGCGTCTCGATCTCGCCGAGCCGAACCGTGACCGACAGTCCCCGCTCGAGACTGATGCCGGCCTCTGCCTGCTCGGCACCTAGTCGCACCGCGTGCTCGATGGCAGCTCGGGCCAGCTCCTGCAACTCTTCTGGCGTTACCGGTGTACTCATGCGCTTCCCTGTCATGAAAACCCCTATTCTACGCGCAGCGTCGGGCCACACGCAGGGACGCCATGCACATGGTGCTATCATCCCAGATCTTTGCCGGCAGCCCCATGACACCCGACACCGACGAACGGCCCAGCAAGAGCGCCGCCAAGCGAGAAGCCGAAGCGCTGCAGGCCCTCGGCGAAAGCCTCATCGATCTGCCCCGGGGCGTCCTGGCAGGTCTGCCCCTGCCTGAAGAACTGCGTGGCGCTGTAGAGCTTGCGCGCAATATCAACAGCAACAGCGGACTGCGTCGGCAACGCCAGCTGATCGGCAAGCTGATGCGCCGGATCGATGCCGAACCGATCCGCGCAGCCTTGGAGGCGCGCGAACAAACCCACCGGGCCCGCGTGCAGATCGATCATCGCGCCGAGCGCTGGCGCGACGAACTGCTCGAGCATGGCGATGCAGCGCTGGAAAAGCTGGTCACCGAGTACCCGCTGGCTGATCGCCAGGGTCTGCGCCAGCTCCTGCGCTCGGCCACCGGCCCGGAGACCCCCCGCTCGACCCGCGCTCGACGCGAACTGTTCCGTACCCTGCGACGAATGATCGAGGCCGCGTCGTGAGGCAGTCGCCGACATCACGCAGGGACTGGTAGACTCCCGCGAATGAAACCACTGGTGGGCATCATCATGGGCTCGGTCTCGGACTGGGACACCATGCGCGGGGCAAGCGAGACGCTTGAGCAGCTCGGCGTAGCCCATGAGACGCGGGTGGTCTCGGCGCATCGTACGCCGGATCTCCTCTACGAATACTGCAGTGGGGCACGCGAACGTGGTCTGAAGGTCATCATCGCCGGGGCGGGCGGTGCGGCGCATCTTCCGGGCATGGCGGCCGCGAAGACCTCACTGCCAGTGCTCGGCGTGCCGGTCCAGTCCAAGGCGCTCAACGGCATCGATTCGCTGCTCTCCATCGCCCAGATGCCGGCCGGCATCCCTGTGGGCACCCTGGCCATCGGCCCGGCCGGGGCGACCAATGCCGCGCTGCTGGCCGCAGCGATCCTGGCCACGGTCGATGACAGCCTGCGCGAGGCACTCGATGCGTATCGCCGGGCGCAGACCGAGGCGGTGCTGGCCCGACCCGATCCTTCGCGCGCATGAAGATCGGTATCGTCGGCGCCGGCCAGCTCGGCCGCATGCTGGCGCTCGCGGGCCTGGCCCAGGGCGATGAGTTCCTGTTTCTCGATACCGCCGCCGACAGCCCCGGGGCTCAGGTCGCCACCTCCCTGCTGGGCGGCTTCGATGACGCGGAGCAGCTCGCGGCACTGGCGAAGCGTTGCGATATCGTCACTTTCGATGTCGAGAACCTGCCGCGCGAGTCGGCGGAGATCATCGCCCGATACACTGGCTTCCAGCCACCCATCGATGCGCTGGCTACCGCCCAGGATCGGCTGAGCGAGAAACGCCTGTTCGAGACCCTGGAGATCCCCACGGTCGCATGGCGCAGCGTCGAGCGCGCCGAGGACCTGCACGAAGCACTGGAGGCCGTCGGTCTGCCTGCGGTCCTCAAGACTCGCCGCCTCGGCTACGACGGTCGCGGGCAGGTGTTCGTGCGCCGGCCGCAGGACCTCGCAGAAGCCTGGCAGACGCTGGGCGCCGGTCCAATGATTCTCGAAGCCTTCGCACCCTTTGACGAGGAAGTCTCGCTGATCGGTGTGCGCAATCCCTCGGGCCAGTGTCGCCACTATCCCTTGACCCGAAACGTGCACTGGCAGGGCGTACTGGACTACAGCATCGCACCGCTCGAGCGCTCGGGTCTGCAAAAGCAGGCCGAGTCCTACGTGCAGCGTCTGCTCGAACACTTCAGCTATGCCGGCGTGCTGAGCGTCGAGTTCTTTGTCGTCAACGGTCGCCTGCTTGCCAACGAGATGGCACCGCGGGTACACAACTCCGGGCACTGGACCATTGAGGGTGCAGCCACGTCGCAGTTCGAAAACCACCTGCGCGGCATCCTCGACCTGCCGCTGGGAGATACCCGGGCGACAGGGCACTCGGCGATGGTCAATTTCCTGGGTGCGCTGCCGCCACGCGCCGAGGTGCTGGAAATCGAGGGCAGTCACTATCATGCCTACGGCAAGGCACCGCGTCCGCGCCGCAAGATCGGCCACGCGACCATCGTCTGCGCGCAGCGCAGCGACCTGCCAGCGCGCCTGGAGCGTCTGCGCCGGCTGGTGGGCCCCCGCGAGTAAAGCGCCGGCTGCGCGCTGGTCGCTCGAAACTGTGGCGGCTATCGTTTAATCTGCTCGTCTGACCTCGTATCCAGGGCCCCCATGTACAGCGAGCATTTCAAGCTGATCGAACCGCCGTTCCGGCTCAGCCCGGACCCGCAGTTCCTGTACGCCAGTCGCCAGCATGCGCGCGCCAAGGCATATATGGACTCGATCATGTGGCTTACTGACGGCTTCGTGGTCATTACCGGCGAGATCGGCTCGGGCAAGACCACGCTGATCCAGTCGTTCATCTCGGAGATGGCCGAGGACGTCGCGCTCGCACATATCGCGCAGACGCAGATCTCGCCAACCGAATTCCTGCAGGCCATCCTTGTGGAGTTCGGCTTCCGACCCTTCAACATGCGCAAGGCGGAACTGCTCGATACTCTCAACACCCACCTGATCGAACTCTACGGCGCCGGCCGCAAGGTGCTGCTGATCATCGACGAGGCGCAGAACCTGAGCCTGAAGGTACTCGAGGAGGTGCGCATGCTCTCGGGCGTGGAGACGCAGAAGGAAAAGGTGCTGCGCATCATTCTCGCCGGACAGCCGGAACTCAAGGACAAGCTGGATTCACCACGACTCGAGCAGCTCGCCCAGCGCGTGCGCCTGCGATTTCATCTCGGACCCTTAAGCCGCGATGAGACCCGCGAGTACATCGAACATCGCCTGCGCATCGCCGGCTCCGGCCAGCGCAGCATATTTCTCGACGACAGCTTCCCGCTGATCTATCAGCACACGCGCGGCACGCCCCGCCTGGTCAATACCTTGTGCGATACGGCGATGCTGTGCGCCTTCGCCGATGACCGCGAAGTCATCGGCGAGGCGGAGATCAACACCGCACTGACCGAGCTTCAGTGGCACGAACATCCGCCTGTCAAGCGCAGCCGGCCGACGCTGTCATCCGTGGACACGGGTGCTTACGACACCGGCAGCTTTGCCCTGGCACGCCTGCGCGTGGTCCACGGCGACCAGGACACCGGCGACATCGAGCTGCGTGACGGCCGATTGATCGTCGGACGCACACCCGACAATGACATCCAGATCCAGAGCCGCTTCATCAGCCGGCACCACGCGCAGATCCTGACCGAGGCAGGCGAGAGTGTGCTGGAGGATCTGAACAGCACGAATGGCGTGTTTCTCGACGGCAACCGAATCAAGCGACGGCGGCTGCGCCATGGCGACCGGATCCAGCTCGGCGAACACTACCTGATCTACGAGGATCTCCGCGACGCCGAACCCCCCGAGCTTTCGGAACAGGTAGATGAAAGCGCGCAGGATTCGGACGACGCTGACGACGCCGATATTGACGCAGGGCCTCGTGCGGCCAAGGGCGGCGCTGCCGATTGAGTCGGCCTCGGCCGCGCGGGGGAGATCAGGTGACCGGGCGTGCGCCCCGGTGCGTGGCCACTAGCGCAGGCGCTCTTCTTCCAGCACGCCGCGCTGCTGGCGCTGACGATAATCGCGACGCTTCAGCCACACCACCAGGCCGGCAATCAGGCAGGCCAGGCCGACGAACACACAGATCACCGGCCACAGCCAGTAGTCCAGGTAGCCCGATGCAGCCAATACCACCAGGCCCGCCACCATATAGTAGTACGGGAGCGCCTCGTAGAGCGGCTTGGACAACCACATAGGCAATCTCGTCTGCGAACCGGCCGATCAATCTAGCACAGCCGGGCAGCCCGTCGAAATCCCGAGTCAGCGAGCCCGCTGGACTCGATGATCTTTCAGGCAGTACCGCCAACCGTGAGCGCATCGACCCGCAAGGTCGGCTGCCCCACGCCCACGGGCACCGACTGTCCGTCCTTGCCGCAGACGCCCACGCCCTGGTCCAGCGCCAGGTCATTGCCGATCATGCTCACGCGCATCAGCACATCGGGGCCGTTGCCGATCAGCGTGGCCCCCTTGACCGGCGCGCCGAGACGGCCGTTCTCGATCAGGTAGGCCTCGTTGGCCGAGAAAACGAACTTGCCCGACGTTATGTCAACCTGGCCGCCGCCGAAATTGCATGCATACAGGCCGCGCGAGACCGAGGCGATGATCTCCTCGGGATCACGCTCGCCTGCCCGCATGTAGGTATTGGTCATCCGCGGCATGGGCAGATGCGCAAAGGACTCACGACGCCCGTTGCCGGTGCTGGCCTGGCCCATCAGCCGGGCATTGAGTTTGTCCTGCATATAGCCTGCGAGTATGCCGTCCTCGATGAGCACGGTGCAGCTGGAGGTCGTGCCCTCGTCATCGATGCTCAGCGAGCCACGACGCTCCGGCAGCGTGCCATCATCCACCACGGTACAGCCCGGCGCCGCCACCCGCTGACCAATCCGGCCGCTGAATGCCGATGTGCCCTTGCGGTTGAAATCGCCTTCCAGGCCGTGGCCGATCGCCTCATGCAGCAGCACGCCGGGCCAGCCGCTGCCCAGTACCACGGGCATGGTGCCGGCCGGCGCCGCGACCGCTTCGAGATTCAGCGTGGCCTGGCGCACCGCCTCCTGTGCGCACGACAAGCCGAGATCGCCCGCCAGCAGCTGGGCCAGCCCGATGCGACCACCGGCGCCGCTGGCACCCTGCTCCCGGCGGCCCTCGTGCTCGACGATGACCGAGACATTGACCCGCACCAGCGGGCGGATGTCGGCCGCAAGCGTGCCGTCGCTGGCTGCCACCAGAATGATCTCGTGGATCGCCGCGAGACTGGCGATGACCTGGGTGACGCGCGGGTCCAGCGCGCGGGTCTGCTCGTCAATGCGCTTCAGCCAGGAGACCTTGTCTGCATCGGCCATGGTCGCGAGCGGGTTGACGTCGGGGTACAGGGGGCGTGAGGGTGTCGCGCGCCAGGCCTGCACGCTGCCTTCGCCACCGCGCCCTGCGATGGCGCCGGCGGCATCCGCTGACGCCCGCAGCGCTTCGGCCGTGATCACATCGGAATAGGCGAACCCCGTGCGCTCCCCCGTCACGGCGCGCACGCCGACACCCTGGTCAAGACTGTGGCTGCCCTCCTTGACGATGCCATCCTCCATCGTCCAGGACTCCTGGCGGGCACATTGGAAATACAGATCAGCGTAATCCACGCGGCGGCGCATGATGCGCGACAGCTCGCGTTCGAGGGCTTCGGCATCCAGCCCACCGGGGGCGAGCAGCAGTTCAGTAGCGGTATTGAGACTCAAAACGGACATCCTTTCCAGGTTCGGGGGTCTGTGGGGTGTATGCAGGACTCACGGCTGCAGTGCTGCGCTGGGCGGCAGTGCGATGCACAGCCGCCCCTCTTCGGTCTGTGCCTGGGTGATGCGCTGCACGACAGGCGCCTCCCATGGGCCGGTGACACAGTAGGCGACCTGGCCCATACCGCGCATCGGCTGACGGAACAGTTCCTGGAACACGAGGATCGCGGCGGCCACTGCGGGGCCTGCCAGCAGTCCGCCAACGGCAGGCAAGGCCATACCGACATCGGCGCTGACCAGGGCCTGCTGCTCGTAGTCGCGGGTGGCAAGGCCGGTGCGTCCCATCAATGCGATGTCAGCCGAGGCGCCCCTGAGTCGCAGGTTGTCCGTGTAGGCATCCCCGTCGATGACGACGAAGTCTCCATCGATGCGATCAAAGCTCAGGCCGCGGCCGAACACGTCGCGAAAATCCAGCGCCAGCCGGCGCGGCAGCGCGGACAGACTCATCAAGCCCACGACGCGACCGGCGCCCGGCTCAACCTCGCTGAGACGACCGTTGCCGATATCCAGGGCGATCTCTCCGTTGACGCTGTTGCGCCAGTCGGCCGAGAACGGGGGACCCCGCCACTGCAGCCCGGCCTCCACCTGCGCGGCGGAGGCGGCCATGAACGGCTCGAAGCCCAGCTTGTCGAGCGCCTTGGCGACGTCGCTGGCCGTGAACCGCAGCACCAGTCGCGTATCCGAGGTGCCGCCTCCCTCGGCACGCGTCCAGCTGCCATCACCCTCGATCGTGAAACTCTCGGCACGGGTCATCAGTTGTGTGGCCACCAGCCCGCCAGGCGTACGCTCCAGCACCGCTTCCAGGCGTCCGAGCTGCATACCTGCCAGGGCGAACGCATCAGCCGTGACACGCATCGCCGGCAGTGCGCGCGGATCTGGCTCCACACCGGCCTCAACCACGGCTGCGCCGGGCTCGGGCACGGCGTCCGCGAGCAGACCCCTGCCCGCCAGCGCCAGGCGCTGCATATCCATGACCAGCGGCTCCGTGCCTGCAGGGTCGAAAGGTACGGTGACATCACCGGCCACGGCTTCGCTGTCCAGGCGCAACTGCCAGGCGTTGAGTTCGCGCACGAGCTTCAGGTCCAGATCGGCCACCTGCTGACCGAGGCCGCCGGCAAGGTCCGCACGCAGGGTGACCCGCTGCAGCAACGGCCTGTCTGCGGCTTGCGCCAGTTCCCCGGCGATCGCCAGCCATTCATCGAGTTGCAGCACGTCGATGTGACCGTCGATGAACAGGCCCGGCGCCGACGGCAATATCGCCGGCTCGCCGCCGATCTGCAGCTGGCCGCGTGCCAGACGCACCCCCGCAGCTTCGTCCTCGAGCAGCAGGCGCCAGTGCAGGCGCTCGCCCAGAGCTCCGTCCACCTGCACACCTCGGGCCTCATCCACGCTCACGCCGAGCCGCAAGGGCACGGTTGCGCCGGCCAGCTTGCCCACGGGCGCGGGCAGGCCAATCTCCATGCCCTGCAGTGCTGAATCCAGCGTAAAGCTCAGCGGCGGCAGTGTGCCGTCTTCCTGGCGTTGCGGAAACAGCCCGGTCAGTGACCATTCACTTGCACCCAGCAGCCGCACGGCCTGCGGCACAGCCAGGCGGCTGGTCAGATTGCCGGAGGTGATGCGCCCACGTGCGCGCAGCTGCGTGTGGTAGCGCTGCTCATCGGCCGCGGAGAGCTCGGCGGTGAACACATCGCCCAGGAAAGTCCCGACCAGATCCTCACTGGAGACCTGCCCGGTGTCGAGCAGGATACGCCCACGCAGATCCGCAACCTCGTGCTCGAACTCACCGAAGCCTGCGCGGACGTCCTGCAGGTCGACCGTGCCACGCCAGCGGTTGCGCTCGATATCGAACAGCGGCAGCTCCAGCGCCAGGCGAACGCGGGCCGGGCCCTGGCCGCGCGCGGCAAACACCGCCTCGCCCAGCGGCTGTCCGGCGGGAGAATCACGCAGGAACCTCAGCAGGCGTTGGACATCGCTGTCCACGTCGCCATCCACGCTCAAGGTGGGCCGCCGCAGGTTATCGATGGCGACCTCGGCCCGGCGAAGGCGACTGCCCGCGATGACGCCGCGTTGTACCGAACCGCTGAGACCTGCCCCCTCGAAGCGCACGTCCGCCCCGATACCGGTGACCACAGGCCAGTTGTCGGCATAGTCCAGTGTGGTATCGCGCAGTTGCGCCTCGGCGACGAAGCGACCCTGCCCAGCTTCGAAGGGAAACTCGCCAAGCGGACCTGCAATCTCCACACGCCCGTCAAACAGCTCGCCTGACGGAAAACCGCGCCTCAGCCAGCGCACGGCAGGCTCCGGCATGTGGCCGACCGGCAGGAAGCGATGGGCCGCGCCGAGGTCGGCCCGGATCACCTCGGCGCTGAGATCAAGCTCCGGCTCACCGCTATCGGGCAGCAGCATTTCGAAACTGCCGCGGGCGGTCAGGTCGACACCCGAAATGCGCAGGTCATCCCCGACGAGTCGCCAGGCAGCGCCGCTGCGCCGCCATACCAGCAAGCCCTGGGCGCGTCCCAGTGACACGGCTTCGGCGAAACTCGGACGACGCTCAAAGGCCAAAGCCTCGCTGACGAGTTCGAAGCGCCCGCCTGCCGTCTCAGCACGAAAGCGCCCGCTCAAGCCGGCGATGCCGGGCGACTCATCCACCGGCAGAATGGTCAGTGCACCGAGCCGGCCGCTGACCTCGTAGTCGAGCGGCGTCTGCGCATGACGCAGCAGCTTGACCGAAAGATCGGTCAGTTCCCCACGCGGCGACATGGCCAGCAAACGCTCACGCAGCGCATCGTCGGCCAGCCAGTCAACGCCCGGCAAAAGGTCCTGAAGGCGCAGGTAACCGGCCGTCAGCGCGATGCGCTGTCCGCCGTCCGTGTCCTCGGATACATCGGCACGCAGGCGGCTGGATGGCCAGCGATGCCCCCCGCGGATGACTTCCAGATCGCTCGCTGCCACCGTCCAGCCGTCGGCCCGCTGCTGCCACTCCAGCCGGGCCGCGAGGCGCTCGTAGCCCGGATCGCTGGCCCCCTGGCGGTGTGCCTGCGGCAGCCGCACATCCGCCAGTGCGACATCCGCGCTGGCCTCGAACAACTGCCTGCCCTGCAGCGAGAACCAGGCCTGTACGTCGCCTCGGCCTGCCTGCGGCAGTGTGTCAAGCATCGGCAGCAACGACGCCCAGCCCCCAACATCGCCGCCCTGAATCTCCGCATAGAGCGTCCACGGCATGACCTGCAGGCGCTCTCTGACCAGTCGCCCATCGCCCGGACGGGCTTCCACCGACACTGTCAGGCGCTGACCCAACGCCGCCGGAAGCCCCAGCTGCGCATCCAGTGTGACGCGCGCGCCGTCGCGCTCAAGACGCAGATCGATGTCGGTAAAGCGCAGCAAGCCGGCGTCGGGGTGCGGCGAGTAGCGCAGCTCTCCATCCTCGAAGTCCAGCCGAAAATCAGGCAGTTCAGGCAGCTCGTTCGAGGTATCGGCATCTGTCAGCATCAGCGGCTGGCCCTGGAATATCCACTCACCGGCCTCGTCACGGGCAAGATCGAGCACAACGCCTGCAAGGCGCACACGATCCACCATCAGGGCCCGCTCGGTAATCAGCCGGCGCACGCTCAGCACAACGCTGACCTCGCGCGCCTGCAACGGCAGCATGGCACTGCCACCACCGCCGACGGTGGCATCAAAGAGCATCAGCTCAGGTCCCGCCAGGGTCAGGCGCGCATCCATGCGGCCGACGCTCACGGGCACACCCAGGGCCTGGGTGGCCCAGGCCTCGAGTTCGTTCTGGTACTCCGGCACCTGCGGCACCAGCAGGCGAAACAGCCCCACCATCAGCGCAAGCACGATGACCAGGCTTGCGCACAGCGCAAACAGGCCTCGCACCAGCCGCAGCAGCAGGGATTTCACATCAGCACCACGTCGAACTGCTCCTGGCTGTACATCGCATCGGTCTGCAGGCGAATGGGCTTGCCTGTGAACTCCTCGAGTTCGGCAAGACTCGCCGATTCCTCGTCAAGCAGGCGCTCGACGACGTCCTGGTGAGCCATCACCATGAGTTCCTGAAACTCGAACTGGCGATGCTGACGCACGATCTCCCTGAAAATCTCGTAACAAACTGTCTCAGCGGTCTTGATGAAGCCACGCCCCTCGCAGATTGGACACGGCTCACACAGCATGCGTTCCAGGCTCTCGCGGGTGCGCTTGCGGGTCATCTCGACCAGCCCCAGAGAGGAGACCTCCATGATCTGGCTGCGCGCCGGATCGCGCTGCAGCGCGCGCTCGAGCTCCTGCATCACCTGCTGGCGGTGATCGGCCTCCAGCATGTCGATGAAATCAATGATGATGATGCCGCCGAGGTTGCGCAGCCGAAGCTGCCGCGCGATCGCCACCGAGGCCTCGAGGTTGGTCCGGAAGATGGTTTCCTCCAGATTGCGATGCCCCACGTAGGCCCCGGTATTGACGTCGACGGTGGTCATCGCCTCGGTCTGGTCAATCATCAGGTAGCCGCCGGATTTCAGCGGCACCTTGCGGTCGAGTGCCCGCTGGATCTCGTCTTCGATATTGTGCAGGTCGAAGATCGGTCGCTTGCCCTTGTAGTGCTCGATCATCGGCAGCATCTGCGGGATGAACATCGCGGCAAATTCCTGCATCCGTGAGAAGGCCTGCTCCGAGTCGATCAGCACCCGCTCCATCTCGGCAGACAGAAGATCCCGCAGCACACGCAACCACAGCGGCAGATCCTCGTGTACCAGACTGCCCGCGGCGGTGCGTTGGGCACGTTGCTGGATCGATTCCCAGAGCTTCTCCAGGAACATCATGTCGGCACGCAGGGCCTCCCGGCTCGCACCCTCGGCGGCCGTACGCACAATGAAGCCGGCGGTGGCATCGGGCCCGACGATCTCCTCCATGATCTCGCGCAGGCGGCGTTTTTCGTCTTCGTCTTCGATACGCGCCGACACGCCGACCCCCTGGCCGCGCGGCAGCAGCACGAGATAACGTGATGGCAGCGTGATGTAGGTGGTCAGCCGTGCGCCCTTGCTGCCCAGCGGATCCTTCAGCACCTGCACGAGGATGTCACCGCCCTCGGTGAGCAGATCGCGGATGCCCGCAGTGGGCGCCGGCGCCGGCCCCTGCTCGGTATCCGGGCCGCGCGAGATGTCGGATTCGTGCAGAAACGCCGTGCGCTCGAGCCCGATGTCGATGAACGCGGCCTGCATGCCCGGCAGCACGCGTCGCACACGGCCCTTGTAGATGTTGCTGATCAGGCCTCGGCGGGTGGCACGCTCGACGAGCAGTTCCTGCACCACGCCGTTTTCCAGCAGCGCCGCGCGGACTTCGCGCGGCGTGACGTTGATGAGGATCTCCTCACTCATGCACGCACGGCCCCGGGCCCGCAGGGAATGCCGGCACCGCGCAGCAGCGCCAACGTCTCGGCCATCGGCAGGCCGACCACCCCGGAGTAGCTGCCACGGATTTCGCTTACGAAACAGCCGCCGAGCCCCTGGATGCCATAGGCGCCGGCCTTGTCGTGCGGCTCGCCACTGTCCCAGTAGGCGGCACATTCCGCGTCATCGAGTGCGCGGAAACACACGGCGGTATCGGTCAGCGCCTGCCCGGCGCGGCCGCCGGCGCGCAGGGTCACGGCGCTGAGCACCCGATGCCAGCGGCCCGACAGGCGCCGCAGCATGGCCAGCGCATCGGCCCGGTCACGCGGCTTGCCGAGTATCTGGTCGTCGCATACGACTATGGTATCGGCGGCCAGCACCGCCTGGCTGCCGACCACATCGGCCACATCAGCGATAGCGCGCATCTTGGCGTCCGCCAGGCGGCTGACGTAGGCCTCCGGTGATTCACCGTCGTGGAGCGCCTCGTCGATCTCGGACGGGCGCACCGTGCACGTCACACCCATCAGGGCAAGCAGCTCCCGGCGACGGGGTGAGGCCGAGGCGAGGATCAGCTGGGGACTGGACATCGTGTCGAGCGTACTCCTGCGGGCATCATGGTCCGCAAATCCTTCATTCTAGCGGTCAGGCGCGATGGTAGGGGTGGCCCTGGAGCACACTCCAGGCGCGATACAGGGCCTCTGCGAGCACCACGCGCGCCAGGCCATGCGGCAAGGTCAGCGGCGAGAGCGACCAGGCCTCGGCAGCGCGTTCACGGCAGGCCTCGGACAGACCATCGGGTCCGCCAATGAGAAAATCCACCGGTTGACCCAGTCCCAGCCACGCTTCCATGCGCCGTGCCAGCGCCGCGGTATCCAGGCCACGTCCGTCGACCTCCAGGGCCACGACGTGCGCGCCCGGCGCAATGCGCGCGAGCAGGCGTTGCCCCTCGGCGTCCCGCGCCGCCTCGATAGCCTGCGACTTCGCACGTGCAGCGACGGGCAGCTCGACCAGTGAAAGGCCTGGCAGGCGTCTTCGATAGTCTTCAAAGCCCCGATCGACCCACTGTGGCTGACGCGACCCCACGGCAAGCACGCGGAAACGCATCAGCCCCCCTGCGCGGCCCCGCTCTCCCGGCCGGGTCGGATATCCCAGAGCTTCTCGAGGTTGTAGAAATCCCGCACTTTCGGAAGCATCACGTGAACCAGCACATCGGCGAAATCCACCAGCACCCATTCACCGCCCTGCTGGCCCTCGACGCCGATCGGGCGCACACCGGCCGCCCGGCCGCCGTCGACCACGGCATCTGCCAGCGATTTCACGTGACGATCCGAACGCCCGCTCACCACCACCATCCAGTCGGTGATGGTCGTGAGATGGCGTACGTCGAGCACCCGCAGGTCCTCGCCCTTCAAGTCTTCCAGCGCGGTACAGATGAGGTCCTTCAGCGCATCACTTTGCATGCTGTAAGTCTTCCTCCTTCGCGGCATAGCAGCCGGATTCCAGTATGTACTGCCGGACGGGGTCCGGCATCAGAAAGCGCGGATCACGGCCTGCGCGGATCAGCGCACGCACTTCGGTCGAAGAGATCTCCAGCTGCGTGACCGCGTACACGTACACGGCCCCGGCACGCGTCTCGTGCAGATCGCGCACGTGCGCCGTGCGTCGTTCCGCCAGCAACTCACCCAGCGCGCCCATGTCAGGCGCGCGCCAGCCCGGCCGATGCGCGACAACAATATGCGCCAGCTGCAGAATCTCGCGCCACTCGTGCCACTTGGGCAGCCCCAGGAACGCATCCATGCCGATCACCAGGCACAGCGAGGCGTCGGCGAAATCCTCGCGCAGGCTGGCCAGCGTATCCACCGTGTAGGACGGACCGCCGCGGCGCAGCTCACGCTCATCGAGGACGAATCCGGTCTGTCCCTCGATGGCCGCACGCACCATCGCCAGGCGCTCCCCGGCAGGCGCCATGGGGGTGGCCCGGTGCGGCGGATCACCGCAGGGGATGAAGCGCATCTGGTCCAGCTCCAGCGCCTGCAGCAGTTCGAAGGCAGTGCGCAGGTGGCCGTAATGAATCGGGTCGAACGTGCCGCCGAAAACGCCGATAGGGCCCATTCACACATCCGCCACGGCAGGCATCCCTGCCTGCGGCAAGGCGGCGGCCGGGTGACTGAAGCCCAGCACCAGTTCTGTGAGCAGTGACCATGGGTCGCCTGCGCCCTGACCCTTGATGGCCATGTCGGTGCGGGCGGCCAGTTGATGAAGATCGGCCAGTCTGTCGGGCGTCAACCTGAGCAATGCCTTCCGGATAATGGGCCGTCTGCGCGGCCATACGCGAGCCTCTTCGAGCAGCCTGTCGACCGATCTCGAGGCACCTGCCTTGGCCCGCAGGCGCACGAGTTCGCGCAGTTCACGGACCAATGCCCATGATATCAGAACGGCTTCGACCCCCTCCCCGCGCAGCCCGCCCAGCACGCGCAGCGCCCGGCGGGCATCGCCCAGCAGCGCGGCATCGGCCAGTTTGAAGACATCGAAGCGTGCGCTGTCACCCGCCGAGGCCAGCACCTGTTCCAGCGTAATGCGTTGTTTGCCGGCTGTGATGGCCAGTTTGTCGATTTCCTGGCGCGCCGCCAGCAGGTTGCCCTCGCAGCGGCTGGCCAGCAGCTGGATCGCATCCGTATCCGCCGTCAGCCCCTGGCGACGCAACCGCGCGGTGATCCAGCCCGGCAACGCCGCCGCCTCGACAGGCCAGGCCTGGGCCACCACACCGTGGCGCTCGAAAGCCTTGACCCAGGCACTGCGCGCGGCAGCCGCATCGAGCTTCGGCGCAGCCACCAGCACCAGGCAGTCGGGGTCGGTTGAACCTGCCAGTTCGGCGAGCACTGCAGCGCCGCGATCGCCCGGCCGCAAACTGGTCAGGCGCAGCTCGACGATGCGGCGGGTGGCGAACAGGGAGAGATTCTGGGCGCCGGCGGCCAGCGTATTCCAGTCGAAACCGCGTTCAACCAGGTGCAGTTCGCGCTCGCTGAAACCGGCGCGGGCGGCCGCCTTGCGAACATCGTCAGCCGCCTCGGCCACCAGCAGGGGTTCATCCCCGGTAATCAGCCAGGCGCGCGCCGGCTCGCCGTCGAGCAGCGACCCCAGGCGATCTACCGTGGTCTTCATCGCCCGGCAGTCATGGTCGCCTCGTCACAGCCATTGCTGTCATCCGTTGCCGCCGTCGAGCTGGCCGAGCATGACCGCCTCGCTTTCCAGCAGGATGGGCACGCCGTCGCGCACCGGATAGGCGACACGACCGTCACGGGTGACCAGCGCGTCCTCCCAGGGCTCCGCTGCCGGCTCATCAGCCCGTGTGCGAACCTTGCCCTGCTCGATGCGCATGTTAAGCATGTGCAGCAGACTGCGTGAGGCGGGTTCCAGCTCGGCGTGGCTGACAGGGCAGCACAGGATATCCAGCAGTTTGCGATCGACGCTCATCGGCTTTGCTTCCTCGTCAGTTGCGGGTTGCGTGGTGCCGGCACGGGATCATGACCGTGGCCGCCCCAGGGATGACAGCGCGAGATGCGCCGCAGCGCGAGCCGGCCGCCGCGCCACAGGCCGTGGCCCAGCAGTGCCTCACGTGCATACGCAGAACAGGTGGGATGGTAACGGCAATTGCCGCCCAGCAGGGGCGAGATCAGCAGCTGGTAGCCGCGGATCAGCACCAGCAGGACGCGCACGCTGACAGTGGCGCCAGGCGCCGTGTCCGGCCGCTCCGAGGCTTCAGGCGGAGGCATCATCGTGCTGTGTCATCTCGGCGGCCTGTGCGCGGATGCGCTGAAGCATGGCACGCAGACCGTTGCTGCGCGTAGCGCTGAGGTGACGATCCAGCCCCAGCTCGGTGACGAAGCCAGGCTCTGTTGCGACGATTTCGGCTGCACGCCGACCGCTGTAGATGCGCATCAGCAGGGCGATCAGGCCTGCCACGATGGCCGAATCACTGGTGGCCTGGAAATGCAGGCGTCCGTCGCGAGCATCGGCATGCAACCAGACCTGGCTCTGGCAACCGTGCACGCGGTTGTCTTCGGTACGCCATTCGTCCGGGAACTCCGGCAGCTCGCGACCCATGTCGATGATGTACTGGTAGCGCGCCATCCAGTCGTCGAAGAACGCGAATTCCTCGATCAGCTCCTGTTGCGCGCGTTCGATCTCGCTACTCATGCAGGGTATCCGTGATCCGGTCGCGCATCAGCCCGCGCGCCGCCAGCGCGTGCCGTCCGCACCATCCTCGATGGTGATGCCCAACGCGGCAAGCTCGTCGCGGATGCGATCGGCCTCGGCGAAATCGCGCGCGCTGCGCGCCTGCGCGCGCGCCTGCAGGCGTGCCTCGATGTCCTGCTCAGTCAGGCCCGAATCACCCTGTACACCTGCGAACCACGCTTCCGGGTCCTGCTGCGCGATCCCCAGCAGGTCTGCGCCTGCACGCAGCGCACCGGCCAGTGATGCTCGCCGCGCCTGGTCATCGCTGGTGTTGAGCTCGCGGACCAATGCGAACAGCTCAGCCAGCGCGCGTGGCGTATTGAGGTCGTCGTACAGCGCCGCGAGCACCGCCTCGGGCGGGTCCACGGGGTGGTCGGCCACGGGCAGGCCACGCAAGGCACCGTACAGGCGATCGAGCTTGCGCCGGCTGTCCGCCAGCAGCGCATCATTCCAGTCCAGCGGCTCGCGATAGCGTGCCGACAACAGCGCCAGTCGAATCACCTCGCCCGGCGCCTCGTTGAGCAAGTCACGCAGCAGCAGCACATTGCCCAGGGACTTCGACATCTTCTCGGCATCGACGTTCAGAAAGCCGTTGTGCAGCCAGTAGCGGCAGTAGGTGCGACCCCCATGGGCGCAGGTCCCCTGGGCAATCTCGTTTTCGTGGTGAGGGAAAATCAGGTCCTGGCCACCGCCGTGGATGTCGATGGTCTCGCCAAGATGACGCTCGATCATCGAAGAACACTCGATGTGCCAGCCGGGCCGACCCCGCCCCCAGGGGCTGTCCCAGCCCACGGTGTCGGTATCGGAGGGCTTCCACAGGACGAAATCCCCGGGATCGCGCTTGTAGGTGGCCACCTCGACGCGCGCGCCGGCCAGCAGCTCGCTGGTTTCGCGGCCCGACAGCGCACCGTAGTCCGGATAGGAGGCGACGGAAAACAGCACGTGGCCATCGGCCTCGTAGGCGTGACCCGAGCCGATCAGGCGCGTGATCATGTCGATGATGTCGGGGATATGCTCGGTCACCAGCGGCGCGACATCGGGCGCCTGCACCCCCAGAGCCTGCATGTCTTCCAGGTAGGCTTGCGTAAACCGGCGCGTGATCTCGCCTATCGACTCACCGCGCTCGCGCGCCGCGGCATTGATCTTGTCGTCGACATCGGTGATGTTGCGCGCGTACACCAGCCGGTAGCTGCGCCGAAGCAGCCGCGCCAGCACATCGAATACGACCGCAGGCCGGGCATTGCCGATATGCGCGAAGTTGTAGACCGTCGGGCCGCAGACATACATCGTGACCCGGGACGGATCCTGGGGGACGAATCGCTCCTTGCGGCGCGTCAGGGTGTTGTAGAACTCGATGTTCATGCTGAAGACTGTGTCCGCGCCGGAGGGGCAGCGCCGGCATGTGATCTGGCTGACGAACCAGTATAACAAGCTTGTCGGCCACGCCCGGCATGACCGCAGTGGCCATGGGGAATATACTAGGCGACTGGCCACCCGGTGCCCGGGGGGTATTCATCCGCACCTTTGCCGTCCCGGGGCAGGGGTCGGACCCCGGCGGGAGGGAAGAGGAAATGTCACAGGAACTGTTTGCACAACGCCGCTCCATCGAGCAGGTCGAGGAAGGGACCGAGCTTGCGCCCCGTTTCGACGAGCAGGGCCTGATCCCTGCCGTTACCACGGATTTCGCCACCGGCGAGCTGATGATGGTGGGCTACATGAATGCAGCGGCACTGCGCCTGACCATCGAGACCGGCCAGGCCCACTACTTCAGCCGCAGCAGGCAGGCGCTGTGGCGCAAGGGCGAGACCAGCGGCCTGGTACAGCATGTGCGCGAACTGCTCATCGACGATGACCAGGACTGCGTCTGGCTGCGCGTGGAGATCGACGGCGGCATCAGTTGCCACGTCGGCTACCGGTCATGTTTCTACCGTCGCATCCCGGTCGGGTCGGCCCATGCCGGTGAGACGCCGGTGCTGGAGTTCACGATGCGCGACAAGGCCTTCGAATTCGAAGAGATGTACCCGGGACAGCCCAATCCCACCAAGCTGTAATCACGTTCAGGCCAGCCGCCAGGTCGGTGCACCCGAGACATCAATCAGGCCGCGCGAACACAGCCAGTCACGTGCCTCGCGTGCATCACCGGCCAGCCATGCCGCCGCCCCGCCTTCGCGAAAACTGTATCCCCATGCATCCATGTCAGCGAGCAGCCGGTCGCGGCCTACGCCGGGGATGTTCTCGGCCAGGACCAGCTGCAGATAACACACGGCGCACTCCTCCTCGTCGCTGCCGCCGGCATCCGTG
>JAFIFN010000043.1 GCA_020832005.1 Gammaproteobacteria bacterium
CTCGACGGCGACGGGGTGGAGCAGCTCGCCGACTGGATCGCAAACTGGCACAAGCTTGGCAGCGACGTGCGTCGCTGCTTCTACAACCTGGACAACGCCCGGGCTGCCCGACATCTGTTCGCCGTCGCCTGCGGCATGGATTCGGTCGTACTGGGCGAGCCACAGATCCTCGGCCAGCTCAAGGAAGCCTACCGGGCCAGCGAGACTCACGGCGGCCTCGGGCCATCGCTGAGCCGGCTGTTCCAGCACGCGTTCGGCGTGGCCAAGCAGGTGCGCAGCGAAACCGGCATCGGCGCCAGTCCCGTGTCGGTGGCCTACGCGGCCGTGATGCTGGCACGCAAGCTGTTCGGCGGCTTCGGCCAGCACTCCGCCCTGTTGGTCGGCGCCGGCGACACCATCGATCTTGCGGCGCGTCACCTGCACCGCCAGGGCATCCGCAACATGGTCATCGCCAACCGCAGCCAGGCCCGGGCCGCCGAGCTGGCAGCGCGATTCAATGCCCTGGCGATTTCGCTGGATGAGTTGCCCGAGCGGCTGGCCGAAGCGGACCTGGTCATTACGGCGACGCGTTCTCCCGAGCCGATCATTGCGACGGGTACCGTACGGGCTGCACTCAAACAGCGCCGCCGCCGGCCGATGTGCATCGTCGATGTCGGTGTCCCCCGCGACGTCGAGGCAGGGGTACAGGCCCTCGAGGACGCCTACCTCTATACCGTGGACGATCTCGAGACGGTGATTGAAGAAGGCTGGCGCTCGCGCCGGCAGGCTGCCATCCAGGCCGAGCAGATCATCGAGTTCGCGGTCGAGACCTACGAGCGCCAGCTGCGCACACTCGGTGCCGTGCCAACGATCCGGGCGCTGCGCGAGGATGCGGCGCGCCTGCGCGAAGAGAGCCTGGCGCAGGCACGGCGCATGCTCCAGGCAGGCAGAAACCCCGACGAGGTGCTCGAGTTGCTGGCTCACACGCTGACACAGAAATTCCTGCATGGTCCCAGCACCCGGCTGCGTACCGCGGGAGAAGACACCGATACGGAGTTGCTGGCCGCCGCGGCCGAGCTGTTCGGCCTTGCAGAACATCCGTCGGACGAGTCCTGAAATCATGGCACTTACGCAGGGTCTCGAACACAAGCTCATGCAACTGCTAGAGCGCTTCGAGGAAGTCGAACAGCTGCTCGCCGATCCGCAGGTCATTGGCGATCAGAACCGTTTCCGGGAGCTCTCCCGGGAGTACGCGCGGCTGGAATCGGTGGCCGAGGATGTACGCCGCTTCCGCAGTCTCGGCGAAGAGCTGCGTGCGGCAGAGGAAATGGCAGGCGAGGCCGATCCCGAGATGGCGCGCATGGTTCGCGAGGAGCAGGCCCAGCTCGAAGCCCGGCGCGAGGCGATGCTGCCGGAGCTGACACGCCATCTTGTCGGCGTGGATCCCAGGGATGAGGGCAATGTGTTCCTGGAAATTCGCGCCGGGACCGGAGGCGATGAGGCAGCGCTGTTCGCCGGCGACCTGTTCAGGATGTACGGACGCTATGCCGAGGCACGCGGCTGGCGTGTGGAGATCATGAGCGCAAGTCATGGCGAACACGGTGGCTATCGCGAAATCATTGCGCGGGTGGCCGGCGACCGCGTCTTTTCGCGGCTGAAGTTCGAATCCGGCGCGCACCGCGTCCAGCGGGTGCCCGCCACCGAATCCCAGGGGCGTATCCATACCTCGGCCTGCACCGTGGCAATCCTGCCCGAACTCGATGACATCGAGGACGTCGTAATAGGCGACAAGGATCTGCGCGTGGATACCTATCGCGCCGCCGGGGCCGGTGGTCAGCACGTCAACAAGACCGACTCGGCCGTGCGGCTGACCCATCTGCCCACCGGCATCGTCGTCGAATGCCAGGATGAGCGCAGCCAGCACAAGAACCGCGCGCGGGCGATGGCGCTGCTAAAGGCTAAACTGCGCGATGCGCAGGAGGAACGCCAGCGCAGCGAGCGAGCCCTGGAGCGCAAGCTGCAGGTCGGCACCGGCGATCGCTCGGAGCGCATCCGCACCTACAACTTTCCGCAAGGCCGCGTCTCCGACCACCGCATCAACCTCACGCTCTACAAGCTTGACGAGATCATGGCCGGCGGACTCGATGAAGTGATCGATCCGCTGATCGCCGAGGATCAGGCAGAGCAGCTGGCCCAACTGGCCAGCCACTGAAGCGCTGCCTGCCGGTGAATGAGATATCCGATGCCCGTGCTGCAGGTGATGGCGCAGGTGATGCACCTGCCTACCGGGTCGATGCCGCCATTTCGAACGCCGCGGCGACGATCGCAGAGTTCAGCGACGATCCCCGCCTCGAAGCCGAACTGCTGCTCGGCAATATCCTGGGCGCTTCGCGCGCACAGCTCTACACGCATCCCGAGCGCCTGCTCGACGCCACCCAGACAAGACGTTTCGCGGCACTGATAGCGCGACGGGCGCGCGGCGAACCGCTGGCCTACCTGCTTGGCGAGCAACCCTTCGGCGAGCTGTTGCTGCGGGTCACCGCTGATACTCTGATTCCACGGGCCGATACGCTGGTGCTCGTCGCTGCGGCGCTGGCGAGTGCCCCGGCGCACTTGCCGGTGCGCGTGCTCGACCTGGGCACCGGCAGCGGCGCCGTGGCACTGGCCATCGCGCATGCGCGTGAACACTGGCGGATTACCGCCAGTGACTCGAGCGCGCCGGCCCTGGCCGTGGCGCGGGACAACGCCGAGCACCTGGGGCTTGGCGCACGCGTGACGCTGTGTCAATCGGACTGGTTCGACGGTCTTGCCAACACCGCGGCATTTGACCTGGTCGTCGCCAACCCCCCCTACATTGCCGAGGATGACCCGCACCTGAGCGATCCGGGCCTGGCGGCCGAGCCGCGCCAGGCGCTGGTCTCGGGCGCCGACGGGCTGGATGCCATCCGCCGGATCGCCGCCGGCGCCCCGGCCAGGCTGGCCCCTGGCGGCTGGTTGTGGCTGGAGCACGGCTGGCAGCAGGGTGCCGCGGTGCGCGACCTGCTCGGCCAGCTGGGCTACCATCGTATCCGAACACTGCAGGATGCCGGTGCGCGCGAGCGCGTCACCGGCGGCCAGCCTTGCCAATAATCCACTCCACGACAGCGAAGGCCCATCATGACGATCCGTTTCTCGACCAACCTCGGCGATATCGACATCAAGCTCTACGAGGACTCAGCCCCCCTGACCGCAAAAAACTTCCGCGACTACGTGGACAGTGGTTTCTTCGACGGCACGATCTTCCACCGCGTGATCCCGGGATTCGTCATCCAGGGCGGCGGCTTCACGGCCGATATGGAGCAGAAGAAAACCAGTCCGCCGATCCGCAACGAGGCGGACAACGGCGTGAAAAACAAGCGCGGTACGCTGTCGATGGCGCGCACCTCGGAGGTCAACAGCGCCACCTCCCAGTTCTTCATCAACCTCGCCGACAATGCCTTCCTTGATCACGGCGACCGGGACTTCGGCTATGCCGTATTCGCCGAAGTCGTCGCCGGCATGGACGTGGTCGACGAGATTGCGAAGGTGCCGACCGGTCGCCACGGCGGACATTCGGATGTTCCGCGCGAACCCGTGGTCGTAACCTCGGCCAGCGTCATCGAGGCCTGAGCGGCTCCGACTCCAAGGCGCGCCGTGCAAGCCCACGCCCAACGCCACGCCCGACACATCGCCCTGCCGGACTTCGGCGTCGCGGGTCAGGCCCGCGTATCCCAGGCCAGGGTGCTGCTGATCGGGCTGGGCGGACTGGGCTGCCCGGCCGCGCAGTACCTGGCCGCGGCCGGCGTCGGCACGCTGATCCTCAACGACTTCGACCGCGTTGATGCGTCAAACCTGGCCCGGCAGGTGCTCTATACGCCCGCCGATATCGGCGCGCTGAAAGTCGACGCGGCGGCGGCCCGGCTGGCCGCCATGAACCCCGAAGTACGACTGACATGTCTCGATGAACGCCTCGATGGCGTCGGCCTGGCCGAAGCGGTGGCGCGCTGTGACCTGGTGCTCGATGGCAGCGACAACCTGGCCACGCGCCTGGCGGTCAATGCGGCATGCGTGGCCGCAGGCACGCCGCTGATCACCGCGGCGGTGATCCGGCTTGAGGGTCAACTGCTGGTGTGCCCGAACGATGGCAGCGACGCACCCTGTTATCAGTGCCTGTACGACGAGCATGATGAAAGCCTAGGCGACTGTCGTGGTGCCGGCGTGCTGGGCCCGGTGGCGGGCATCCTGGGCACGCTGATGGCCAGTGAGGCCCTGCTTTGGCTCGCGGCCGTACCGCGCAGTGCAACCGGCGGCCTGCTGCTGGTGGATGCCCGTTCCGCCAGCTTCCGACGCCTGCAGAGCAGGCGGAATCCGCATTGCGCTGTCTGTGGCCCGGACGCGCCGACTCGCGGGAACTTCCATCCCGAATTCCGGGACTGAGACCTTGCCTGTTCATGATGGAGAGATCGCGATGCGCAATTGCCTGTCGATACTGATTCTTGCCGTGCTGAGCTTCTGCGCCAGCCCATCGGCCTGGGCGAACGAATCGCCTGAGACCATTGCCATCATCGGGACCGGTAACGTGGGCGGCGCGCTGGGCACCCGCTGGGCGGCACAGGGCCACCGCATCATCTATGGCAGCCGCACCCCGGACGCCGAACCGGTTCAGGCGCTTGTTGCCGAAGGCGGCGAAAACACCTCAGCCGCCGGCACTCATGAGGCCGCACAGGCGGCAGACATCATTGTGCTGGCGGTGCCCTGGACTGCGACCGAGGCGACGGTGGCCGCGCTGGGCGATGTCGCGGGCAAGATCATCATTGACCCGATCAATGCCTCACGCTTCGTCGAAGGGCGCATCGAGATCGGTCATCCCGCACTGGCCGAGGCCATTGCCGGCTGGGCGCCTGGTGCGCAGGTCGTCAAGGCGCTGAACACCACCAGCTACACCAACATGGCAAACCCACCGGCCGACAGGACCATCACGGTGCCGCTCGCCGGCGACAGCGACGAGGCCAAGGCACGCGTGGCGCGGCTGGTGCGCGCACTTGGCCTGGCCGTGCGCGACGTAGGCCCGCTATACAATGCCCGCTACCTCGAGGCGATGGGCAATCTCTACATCTACGTAAACGTCATGCAGCAGCCCGACACGCGACTCGAATACAGCTTCTAGAGGAACGCGCGTGCGAGCGGGTATGACCCCACCCGCTGATTCGACATCATGACAAGTAACGCAAAACCGCCACGTCCGCAGCGGCGCAGATGGCTGCTAATCGCCGTGCCGGCAGCCTGCGTCATTGTGGCAATCGTTGCACTGGCGAGCTGGCTGTGGTCTCTGGATGGTATCGTGCGCGCGCAGTTCGAGGGCAAGCGTTGGGCCGTGCCGGCCACCGTCTACGCTCGACCCCTGGAACTCTACCCGGGCCTTGCGATCGATTCAGTCGGACTTGCGGAGGAACTGCGGGCACTGGAGTATCGCCAGGTGCCCCTGGCACCGGAACCCGGCACATGGCACCGGCAGGGCGCACTGCACCTGCTGCATACCCGCAGCTTTCCGCACTGGGAGGGGGCCGAGCGCAGCGCGCGCATCCGCGTGCGCATCGATGACGGCCGCATTACACAACTCACGGGCGCCGATGACGGCGCGCCGCTGGCACTGGCACGCACGGATGCCGCGCGTATCGGCCATATCTATCCGGGACACACCGAAGATCGTCTGCTGCTGCGTCTCGACGAGATGCCGCCACTGCTGCTGGCTGCATTGATCGCCGTCGAGGACAGCGAGTTTCTCAGTCACGGCGGCGTGTCGTTCGCCAGTACCGTGCGGGCGGCGCGCGCCAATCTGCGGGCCCGACGCGTGGTGCAGGGCGGCAGCACGATCACCCAGCAGCTGGTCAAGAACTTTTACCTGACGGATGAGCGCACCTTGCGCCGGAAAGTGCGCGAGGCGGCGATGGCGATACTGCTGGAGCGTCGCTATTCGAAGAACGAGATCATCGAGACCTACATCAACGAAGTTTATCTTGCACAGGATCTCGAGCGCGCCATCCACGGCTTCGGCCTGGCCAGCCAGCACCTCTTCGGTGCGCCGCTGGATCAGCTGCCGGTGGAGCACCAGGCGCTGCTGGTGGCGATCATCAACGGGCCATCGTTCTACAACCCCCGTCGTCACCCCGAGCGGGCGCTGGCGCGGCGCAATCTCGTGCTGCAGATCATGGCCGATGAACTGCTGCTCGACGCTGCCGCTGCTGCCCGGGCGCGCGCGCAGCCGCTGGGTGTGATTCCGGCCGCGGAGGCACGCCGTCGGCAGCATCCTGCTTTCATGGACCTCGTCCAGAGGGATCTGGCCCGCGACTATTCTCCGGATGATCTGCAGGGCGAGGGCCTGCGCATTTTCACGACACTGGCACCGTCTGCACAGGCGGCCGCAGAGGATGCGATCACCGCAGCACTGGCGGCACAGGCACCCGGACTCCAGGCGGCGGCCGTGCTCGCCGATCCGTCGTCGGGGGAGGTGCTTGCCGTGGTCGGCGGACGCGAACCGGGCTTCGCCGGATTCAATCGTGCGCTGGACGCACGCCGTCCGGTCGGTTCGCTGATCAAGCCGGCGGTCTATCTCGCAGCGCTGCAGCAGCCGGCGCGCTTCACGCTGGGCACGCTGCTCGACGACGCGCCGCTGCGACTCGAAGAGCGCAGCGGTCGCGTATGGGAGCCGCGCAATTTCGATCGGCTGTTTCGCGGCGACGTGCTGCTCGTCGATGCGCTTGCGCATTCGCTGAACGTACCGACCATCCGCCTGGGCATGGACATCGGGCTAGATGCCGTCGCCCAGGCGGTGGCCGGCCTGGGCGCGCCGCAGCCTGCGCAGCTGTTTCCCTCTTACCTGATCGGCAGTGGCGAACTGGTGCCCATCGAGGTCGCGCAGATGTACCAGACGCTCGCCACCGGCGGCTTCCACACGCCGCTGCGCGCCGTGCGCGCGGTCACGCTGCAGGACGGCACGCGCGTCACGCGATATCCGTTGTCGACCACCCAGGCCTTCGACCCGGCGGCGGTGCACCTGGTCACGGCCGGTCTGGTCAGCGCGATGAGCGAGGGCACGGGGCGTGCGGCCTATGCGAGGCTGCCGGCAGATCTGCTGGTTGCCGGCAAGACCGGCACGACGGATGACACACGAGACAGCTGGTTTGCCGGCTACGGTGAAAACCTGCTGGGCGTCGTGTGGGTCGGACGCGATGACAACACGTCGACCGGACTCACCGGCGCCACCGGGGCGCTGCCGATCTGGGTGGAGACGATGCGCAGACTCCGGCCCCGCCCGCTGATGCTCGATCCACCGGGCGACATCGAGACGGTATGGATCGATGCCGTCACAGGTCAACGCTCGGCAGAAGGCTGTGAGGGCGCGCGCCTGCTGCCTTACGCGCGGGGCCATGCGCCGGAGACGCGCAGCGAATGTGGCAGCCTGTCGGAAAACGGCACGCGACGCAGTCTGTCAGAATGGCTGCAAGGCATTTTCAGATGAACCCGATCATGACGCGCGAACCGACCCTCGCCGCACGGCGCCGCTGTGCGGGCCTGGCCATGGCCCTGCTGGTGCTGCTGACTGCCGGCTGCGCCGCCGCACCGTCTCCAGCGACGACCCCCTCATCAACAACGCAGACCTCTACCCCACCCTCAGCGCAGCCCCCTGCTGCGCCACCATCGCCGCGGCCGGAAACGCCCGCAGCATCCCCTGCGGTCACGGCGCTGAGCGAACAGGCTGCGGTGGCGTCGGCCGCCGGCGATCATGACGGTGCAGCCACGCTGCTGGAGCGTGCGCTGCGCGTGGAACCGCGCAATGCCGAACTGTGGCATGCACTGGCCATGACCCGCCTGCAGACTGACGATGCGCAGCAGGCCGAACAGCTTGCGCTTCGCTCCAATGGCCTGGCGGGCGACCGCGCCGAGCTGCGGCGACGCAACTGGCTGCTGATCGCCGAGGCCCGCAGCCGTCGCGGCGATGCCGCGGGCAGCCAGCTGGCGCGCGAGCAGGCATTGAACATCGACGCCGGTCGCTAGTCACATCAGGGGTGGCGCGCTGGCATCAGCGTCGCCATGCCGCTATGGTCGACAACCCACGACGTCCCCACTCGGGAGAACAGGCATGATCCGAAACACATTGAAGCGACGGGCATTTCTCAGAGCAGGGCTGACAGGCTCGGCTGCGCTGGCGGCCGGGGTGGCGATGCCTGCACGCGCGTTTGCGGCCACGCAACGCGAGCCGATCCTGCGCCCGATCCCCGCCAGCGGCGAACTGCTGCCGGTGATCGGCCTGGGTACGAATGCCTACGGTGTGGACACCGAAGAGGCAAAAGCCCCGCTGCGCGAGGTGCTGCGCACGATGCCAGGCCTGGGCGGCAGCGTCGTGGATACCGCCGAGGTCTACGGGACGTCCGAGGAGGTCATCGGCGAGCTGGTCGCCGAGATCGGCAATCGCGACGAACTGTTCATCGCCACGAAGACCCCGATCCGCGGCGAGATTCCAGACGTGCAGGCCGCCATCGACGACTGCTTCGCGAAGCTGCAGGTCCGGACCATGGACCTGCTCCAGGTCCACAACCTGCATGAGATCGACCGTCAGATCCCCTACTTCCTGCGCATGCGCGAAAGCGGACGGGCGCGCTACATCGGCGCAAGCACCTCGTCTGCGCAGCAGTACACGGACTTCATCGCGGCGATGCGTCGGCATCCGCTGGATTTCATCCAGGTGAATTACTCGATCGATGATCGCGACTCGGCCGAGGAGATTCTGCCGCTGGCCGAAGAGCTCGGCATGGCCGTGCTGATCAACATGCCCTTCGGCGGACGCCGCGGGGCCGCCAGCACATTTTCGCGCGTGGCGAATCGTCCCCTGCCCGACTGGGCCGGAGACATTGACGCTGACAGCTGGGCACAGGTGTTCCTGAAGTATGTCGTCTCGCACCCCGCCGTGACCGCGGCGATCCCGGGCACGACGCGCCTCAGCCACCTGCGCGACAACCAGGCCGCCGGTCACGGACGCCTGCCTGATCCAGCGCTGCGCCGCGAGATCGAGCGTTACTGGGATACACTGGAGGCATGATGAACACGATAGGACTGTCCTTGCCGGCGCTGCTGCTGGCAGTGCTGCTTGCAGCACCTGCACAGGCGCTGGCCGACCCGGCCCACAGCGCCGCAACCGATGCGCTTTCCGGCAAGAGCGTGCTGGTCACCGGTTCCACCGACGGCATGGGTCGCCAGCTCGCCATCGAGCTTGCCGCGCTGGGGGCACAGGTCATCGTGCACGGTCGCAATGCCGAGCGCGGCGCCGAGGTCGTCCGCGAGATCGAGTCCGCAGGGCACGGCTCCGCAGTGTTCTACGCAGCGGATTTCGCCTCGCTGGACAATGTGCGCGCCTTCGCCGCCACCGTGCGCGAGCGCCATGACCGCCTCGACCTGCTGATCAACAATGCGGGCATCTGGCGCCAGGCCGACGATGAATCGCGCAGGGTCAGCGAGGACGGCCATGAACTGGTGTTCGCGGTCAATTATCTTTCAGGCTACCTGCTCAGCTACGAGCTGCTGCCGCTGCTAGAGCGCAGCGCCCCTGCGCGCATCGTCAATGTCGCCTCGCGCGCGCAGCAGGCGATCGACTTTGACGATGTCATGCTCGAACACGACTTTTCCGCATCGCGCGCCTATGCCCAGAGCAAACTGGCGCAGATCATCTTCACGATGGATGTGGCCGAGGAGTTCGCCGAGCGTGGTGTCACGGTCACCAGCCTGCACCCCGCCACGCTGATGGACACGACGATGGTCAGGCAGGCAGGTGTGCCGCCGCGCGCCACCGTCGAGGAAGGTGTCGAGGCAGTGATGCAGCTGGCGGTATCTCCGGCACTCGAGGGCCGCAGCGGCCTGTATTTTGAGGGCATCGAAGAGGCGAAAGCCCACGAACAGGCCTATGACGAGGCAGCCCAGGCCGCACTGCGGGCGCTCAGCGAGGCGTTGACGGCGCCATAAGCGAGGCTTTGACAGCACCATAGAAGGCGCCGCCTCATCCGTTGCAGGGAACACTCCATAACTAGCCGCCGAGTTCCGCCTCGCGGACGACCGAGACCAGCGTATGCTGGGCCACGGCGTGCACATCGCGCCAGCACTGGCTGAAGCGATCGCGTCGTTCCAGCAGGCGCATCCCCGCCACGGCGGCGAGCATGTCCACGGCCTCCACGCTCAGGCGTGTGGCCTGCACAGCCGCCAGATGCACCTGGCGCACCTGCGCATCCGACAGTGCGTTCTGCGAATCCAGTGTGGCCCACGCGGACCTGACGCAAGTGTCGAGCAACTGCCATGCGGCGCGCTGCGTGCCGGTGGCACGGGTCACGCGCGCGGCCAGCGTACCGCCGGCGGTTGCACCGCCGGCCGCCTGCCCGTCGATGGCTGCCAGCGCACCCCGCGCAATACCCACCGCCACCGAGGCGAATGCAGCGGCCGCCAGCGCCATGAAGTCGAAGCGATACAGCGTGGTGTCGATGCGCGGGCGAGCGCTCAGGCGAAACGTATGCGATCGCGGCACGCGCACGCCATGCATGCGGAAATCCTGGCTGTCCGTGCCTGCCAGCGCATGCACATCCCAGGTGTTCTCGATAGCCACGCTGGCCACCGGCACGGCAACGGCGAGCATCTCCTCACCGTTGTCGGGTTGCGTATTGGCCGTCACCCAGGTCGCCGAATGAATCAGCGAGGCGTAGCGCCAGTGACCATCAACCAGGCAGTCATCGCCGGCAATTCTGGCCGTGCCAGACGGTGCGCCCGAGCCTGCGATCAGCGCATTGTCGGGGCGGAAAATCTGCTCGGCACTGGCGTGCGGCAGCCAGGCGGCGAAAAGCCCGCCGCCGGTGCCGATCGCCAGTGCGAAGCCGAGACTGCCATCGACGCACCCTGCCGCCTCGAAGAGCTGCAGGGCTTCCGGCAGGGACGCCTCCAGGCCCGCATGGCGACGCGGTACCCACAACTTCCACAGGCCTGCGGCCTGGATGGCCGCAAGCACCGTCTCCGGCAGCCGGTCGCCCGGCACCTCGCATGGCGGCACTGCGGCCAGCGCGTCGGCGACTGGCACCAGGCGCTGCAGCGGCGCCGCTTCAGTCGCGCTGATAGGTGCCGACCAGCCGGTTCATGCCGATGACCAGCGGCTCCACTTTCTCGAGGAACTGCCACATCGTCAGGCCCGCCTCGAGCTTGGGTTCTTCCTTCAGCGCCAGCACCATGAAGAAGTAGTAGTGCAGCCCGTGGCCAGGCGGCGGCATCGGTCCCCCATAGCCCTCACGACCGAAGTCGCTCAGCCCCGAGGTATGGCCGGTGAAATTCTCGGGCAGCGAGGTGACCGAGGCCGGAATGTTGTAGAGCACCCAGTGTACGTAGCCATACGTGCCGGCGGCGCCCACCAGCGGCGCATCCGGATCGTGACAGATGATCGCGTAGGACTTCGTGCCCTCCGGCGCGTCATGCCAGGCCAGCGGCGGGGAGACATCCTCTGCCTCGCCGGTGTGGCGCTTCGGAATGCGGCCGCCCTGCTCGAAGGCGGTGCTGGTCAATTGCATCTCAGAGAGTGCGAAACCCATGAACTGCTCCTGTTGTGCGTGTGTGTTGTGGGCTCAGGTTACAAAGATAGGGGCTGCTGCCACAGATTTGAAGGCCTGAAGTCGACCGCAGCGCGCGCAGCGCCCGTCAGGCGGCGGCATCGCGTGGCGGCTCATCGTAGGCCAGAACCGGCGAAAGCCAGCGCTCGGCCTCCTCGATGCTCATGCCTTTGCGTTGTGCATAGTCTTCAACCTGGTCGCGATCGATCTTGCCGACACCGAAATACTTGGCCTCGGGGTGGGAGAAGTAGAAGCCGGATACCGAGGCGGCAGGCCACATCGCCAGACTCTCGGTCAGTACCATGTCTGTGTGCCGCTCCACCTCCAGCAGTTCCCACAGCAGGCGCTTCTCGGTGTGATCGGGGCAAGCCGGGTAGCCCGGCGCCGGCCGGATGCCCTGGTAGGCCTCGCGAATGAGTTGCTGGGTATCGAGCCGCTCATCTGCGGCGTAGCCCCAGAACTCGCGACGCACGCGTGCGTGCAGACACTCGGCGAAGGCCTCGGCGAGCCGGTCGGCCAGGGCCTCGACGAGGATTGCATTGTAGTCGTCGTTGTCCTGCTTGTAGGCCTCGACGCGGGCGCTGAGTTCGTGCCCGGCCGTGACCGCAAACGCACCGATCCAGTCTTCGCGCCCGCTGTCCAGCGGCGCGACGAAATCGCTCAGGCACAGCTGCGGATCCCCGCGACGCTTGCCCTTCTGCTGACGCAGGTGGTGCAGGCGCATCCGCTCGGCGCTGCGGGATTCATCGGCATGCACGATGATGTCATCGCCCTGTGCGTTGGCAGGAAACAGACCCAGCACTCCACGCGGCGTGAACCACTTCTCCGCCACCATGCGCTCGAGCATCTGTCGGGCATCCTTATACAGACTGCTGGCCGACTCGCCGACGACCGGATCGGTGAGGATGTCCGGAAAGCGCCCGGCAAACTCCCAGGCATTGAAGAACGGCATCCAGTCGATGTACTCGATGAGTTCGGCAAGATCGTAGTCTTCAAACACCTGTACGCCGGCCTGTAGCGGACGCGGCGGCGCATAGGCCGACCAGTCCAGCGCCAGGTGCTGCGCCCGTGCCTCTTCCAGACTCAGCGACGGTGTAGCGGACTTGCGTCCGGCATGGCGCGCGCGGCGCTGGGCACACTCGGCCTTGACCTTGCGCGTATAGGCCTCGCGGTTGTCCTTGGAAGCCAGCGCCTGGGCCACGCCCACGGCGCGCGAGGCATCCTTGACGTAGACCACGGCGTGGTCGTACTCGGGATCAATTTTCACGCTGGTGTGCGCCGGTGAGGTGGTCGCCCCGCCGATCAGCAGCGGCACATCGAAGCCCTGGCGTTTCATTTCGCGCGCGACATGAACCATCTCGTCCAGCGAGGGCGTGATCAGTCCCGACAGCCCGATCAGGTCGGCCTGCTCATCCTTCGCCGCCTTCAGGATCTTCTCGCAGGACACCATCACGCCTAAGTCGACGACATCGAAATCGTTGCACTGCAGGACCACGCCGACAATGTTCTTGCCGATGTCGTGGACGTCACCCTTGACGGTGGCGATGACGATCTTGCCCTTCTTGCGCACCTCGCCGGCCTTCTGGCTGGCCTCGATATAGGGAATCAGGTGAGCGACGGCCTTTTTCATGACGCGTGCGGACTTCACGACCTGGGGCAGGAACATCTTGCCCGCCCCGAACAGGTCGCCGACGACATTCATGCCGTCCATCAGCGGTCCCTCGATCACTGAAAGGGGCTTGTCGGCATTCAGGCGCGCAGCCTCGGTATCGCCGACGACGTATTCGTCGATGCCGTGGACCAGCGCGTGTTCAAGGCGTTTTTCCACCGGCCATTCGCGCCAGGACATATCGGCCTTGCGCACCGTGCCGCCCCCACTGTCGCGGTACTTCTCAGCCATGGTCAGCAGCCGCTCGGTACTGTCGTCGCGCCGGTTGAGGATGACGTCCTCGACGGCATCGCGCAGCTCTGTCGGGATGTCGTCATACACGGCGAGCTGGCCGGCATTGACGATCCCCATATCCATGCCGGCCTCGATGGCGTGATACAGGAATACCGAGTGCATCGCCTCGCGCACGGCATTGTTGCCGCGAAACGAAAACGACACGTTCGACAACCCGCCTGAGATCAGCGCATGGGGCAGTTCCGCCTTGATGCGGCGGGTGGCCTCGATGAAGGCCACGCCGTAATCGTTGTGCTCCTCGATGCCCGTGGCCACGGCGAAGATGTTCGGATCGAAGATGATGTCCTCGGCGGGAATGCCGGCGACCTCGGTCAGCAACTTGTAGGCACGCGCACAGATGTCGACCTTGCGCTCGACGGTCTCGGCCTGCCCGGCCTCGTCAAAGGCCATGACGACGACCGCTGCTCCGTACTTGCGCAGCTTGCGCGCCTGCTCGAGGAAGCTTTCCTCGCCCTCCTTCATGCTGATGGAGTTGACCACGGCCTTGCCCTGCACGCATTTCAGGCCCGCCTCGATGACCTCCCACTTCGAGGAGTCGATCATCACCGGCACACGCGAGATATCCGGCTCGGAGGCCAGCAGGTTCAGAAAGCGGCTCATCGCAGCGACCGAGTCGAGCATGCCCTCGTCCATGTTCACATCGATCATCTGCGCACCGTTCTCCACCTGTTGGCGCGCGACATCCAGGGCTGCGTTGTAATCATCGGCCTCGATGAGCTTGCGGAACTTCGCCGAACCGGTGACGTTGGTGCGCTCGCCGACATTGACGAACAGCGAATCTGAATCGATGCGCAGCGGCTCGAGCCCCGAAAGCAGGCACACAGGCGCACGCGGCTCCCATCGCCGGGGCGCCACGCCCTCAACGGCGCGGCGGATATGGGCAATGTGCTCGGGTGTGGTGCCGCAGCAGCCACCGACCAGGTTGACGATGCCACTGTCGGCGAACTCGCGGATCACGGCGGCCATGTTCTCCGGTGAGTCGTCGTACTCGCCGAACGCGTTCGGCAGGCCGGCGTTGGGATGGGCTGAGACGAAGGTATCGGCCACGCGGGAAAGCTCGCGGATATAGGGGCGCAGTTCGCCGGCACCCAGCGCACAGTTCAGGCCCACCAGCAGCGGTTTGGCGTGGCGGATCGACGCCCAGAAGGCCTCGGTGACCTGGCCTGAGAGCGTGCGACCCGAAGCATCGGTGATGGTGCCCGAGACCATGATGGGCACCTCCTCGCCGGTTTCCTCGAACAGGTCGAGGATGGCGTAGAGCGCAGCCTTGGCATTGAGCGTGTCGAACACTGTCTCGACCATCAGCAGATCCGCGCCGCCATCGATCAGCGCGCGTGCGGCGACCCGGTAGGTATCGAACAGCTCGTCGAAATGTACGTTGCGAAAACCAGGGTCGTTGACATCCGGCGACATCGAGGCGGTGCGACTCGTCGGGCCCAGCACGCCGGCTACCAGGCGCGGGCGTTGGGGTGTCGAACACTCATCGGCCACGCGACGGGCGAGCCGGGCGGCCTCGGTGTTGAGTTCCACGACCAGGTCCGACATACCGTAGTCAGCCAGCGAGGGTGCCGTGGAGTTGAAGGTATTGGTCTCGATGATGTCGCAGCCGGCGTCCAGGAACGCGCGGTGGATATCGGCGATGGTCTGCGGACGCGTCAGCACCAGCAGGTCGTTGTTGCCCTTGAGGTCACTGGGCCAGTCGGCGAAGCGCTCGCCGCGATAGTCGGCCTCATCAAACTTCTCGCGCTGGATCATCGTGCCCATGGCGCCATCCAGGCACAGGATGCGTTCGCCAAGGGCCTGTTTGAGCCAGGTAATGCGTGCGGCGCGGTCTGAAGTGTTCATGCGAAAAAATCCTTGCGTCGCGTTCAGGCCGCCCGTTGGCGAATACCCAGTGCGTGACAGATGGCGTAGGTGAGTTCGGCCCGATTGAGGGTATAGAAATGAAACTCGCTGACGCCCTCGCGGCGCAGCGCCTCGACCTGCTCGATGGCGGTGCTGGCGGCGATCATCTGGCGGGTCTCGGCATCGTCCTCCAGGCCCTCGAAGCGCGCGCCCAGCCAGGCGGGCACCGATGCGCCGCACATGCCGGCAAACTTCGCGGCCTGCGAGAAATTCGTGATCGGCAGGATGCCCGGCACGATGGGCACGGTGATGCCGCGCGCATGTGCCCGATCCCGGAAGCGCAGATAGACCTCGGCATCGAAGAAGAACTGCGTGATCGCCCGCGACGCGCCCGCATCGATCTTCGCCTTCAGGTAGTCGAGATCGAACTCTGCGGAAGGGGCGGCGGGATGGGTTTCCGGGTAGGCCGCTACCGAGATGTCGAAATCCGCAGTCGCCTTCAGACCCGCCACAAGGTCCAGTGCGTAAGCATAGCCATCCGGATGCGGACGATAGCCGTCACTATCCTGCGGCGGATCACCGCGCAGCGCGACGATGTGGCGTACCCCGTCGGCCCAGTACGCCTCGGCGATGTCGCGGATCTCCGCGCGCGAGGCACCCACGCAGGTCAGGTGCGGCGCGGTGACCAGCTGCGTCTCTTCGACCATACGCTTGACCACCCGGTGGGTGCGATCACGCGTGGAACCGTCTGCGCCGTAAGTTACGGAGACGAAATCCGGCGCCAGCGCCTTGAGCCGCTCGACCGAGCGCCACAGTGTCTGCTCCATCTTCTCGGTCTTCGGTGGGAAAAACTCGAAGGACACCCGCACGTCGCGGCTGAGCTGTTCAGCCCGTGTCATCACTGCGCTCAATTTCATTCACTCCCTTGAAGTCATGACAACGCGGCTCAGGCCGCGACGCTTTCGGCCTGCGGCCCGCGCGTCAGTCCGATCACGGCGATACCGCGCGGCAGGTCCAGGCGCTGTTCGTTTTCCAGCACCAGGCCGGCGGCGGCCAGCCAGTCGCGCAAAGACCGGCACCAGGCCTCCACGGGCATGCCGTCGGGCAGCAGGTCCACGACCAGCAGGTGTCCGCCGGGGCGCAGCACGCGGGCGGCTTCCAGCGTGGCGTTCCAGGGCTGCTGCGCACCGGTGAGCACGCGCGCCAGCACCACGGTATCGAAGCTGGCGTCGGCGAACGGCAGCGCATACATGTCGGCATCGCGCACACTGCAGTGCACAAGGCCGGCATCGCGAAGCGTGTTGCGGGCTGCCAGGCGCATCGGCCGCGAGATATCCACGCCAATGGCTCGGCGCGCGTCCGGGCCGAGCAGGCGCAGCATGCGACCGGCGCCGGTACCGATATCCAGCAGCTCGCCCAGCCCGTCCTCGCCCAGCGCCTGACGGACGACCTGGCGGGTGGCCTCTTCCAGGCGGGCCCAGGCGGCGGGCGGCAATGCCGCCTCGGTATCGCCGCCGGCAGCCGCGCGAGCCTCACGCGCGCGCTTGGCCAGCACCTCGTCAAGGCGACGGGTATCGGCGCGCAGGATCTCGGTTTGACTGTCCAGGCGCTGCAACGCCTCGCCGACCAGGGCGGCTGCCTCGCCTTCTCCGGCGAGCCGGTAGTACACCCAGTGCGCCTCGCGAAAGCGCCGCAGCGCGCCGGCCTCGACCAGAATCCGCAGGTGCCGGGACACCCGCGGCTGGCTCATGTCGGTCGCCTCGGTGAGCTCCTGCACCGACAGCTCGCCACGCCGGCACAGCGCGAGCAGGCGCAGGCGCGCCGTGTCGGCGAGCGCATGCAGCAGCCGGGACAGGGATTCGAGCTCCATGCCCGAATTATGGACGCGTTGGCGACAGAAATAAAGAAATCTTTATATTCTAGCCAAACTGGTTACCCGACCCACCCCCGGATCGGGCAGTCTGCGCTCATTCGTCGTTGCGCACCGAGAGTACGGGACACGGCGACTGGCGCAGCACCGCCTCGGTGGTGCTGCCCAGCAGCACATGGCGGATGCCGCTGTACCCATGCGTGGTCATGATGATCAACGCTGCGTTGTGCTTGCCCGCATAGTCGGTCAGCTCATGTGCCGGGCGGCCGACCAGCACCACACCAGTCGTCTTGTCCACCGCGGACAGGTGCTCGCTGATAAAGCGGTCCAGACGGGTTTTTGCCTGCTCGGCAAGTTCCTTGGGCGATGGCAGCGTGACCGGCCCCATGTCCAGCGCGGCGTACATCTGCGGCTCCTCGACCACGAAAACGCAGTGCACCGGGCACTTGAGGGTCTCCGCCATGCGCTTCACCCACGGGATGGCCTTCAGCGAGAGCTTTGAGAAGTCGGTCGGGAAGACGATGATCTGGTTGTCGGCCATGTAGGTGTTCTCCTGTTGGTAATGCCTGCGTCTACGTTATGCCCGATTACGCTCCCGCCCGATATAGGGAATCACCGATGCCGCGGCAGACCCGGCGCCAAGGCAGAAAACGCACTGAGCACGACCATGAATCGGTCACGGCCTAAAGATAGCCTATATACTCTGGAGTGTCCGCACGCGGGGGAGGCAGCACAGACATGCACAGCGTAAAAGACATCCTGAACCATAAGAATGGCGAGATCTGGTCGATCGAACCGGGTGAGAGCGTACTCGAGGCCATCCGTGCCATGGGCCGACGCGGCATCGGGGCCCTGCTGGTCATGGAGGGCGAACGGCTGCTGGGCATCGTCTCGGAGCGCGACTACGCCCGCAAGGTCATCCTGCAGGGCCGGCGCTCGGAGACCACCACGGTGGGTGAGATCATGAGCACCGAGTTGATCACCATCCCGCCTGAGACGATGGCGCGCGCCGGACTGGCGTTGATGACGAAGAAGTACATCCGCCATCTGCCAGTCGTCGAGGATGGCAAGGTGATCGGTGTCGTCTCGATCGGTGACCTGGTGAAATCGGTGATCCAGGAACAGCAGACCATCATCGAGGAACTCGAGCGTTACGTTACCGGTTAACGTAACGCTCGCCTGGCGGCGACGTGAACCACACGCCCCAGGATTGTTGATGGCGCTGGCGTCGATCACGGACGGCTGGTGCCGCGTCCCGGTCGCCGAGCTTGACACCGCCCTTTCGAGTCACACCTCGGCGGTGCTGATGGCGCCGCCCGGTGCGGGCAAGAGCACCGGCGTGCCACTGGCCCTGCTCGACGCCGCCTGGCTGGGCGGACGCAAAATACTGATGCTGCAGCCGCGCCGGATCGCCGCACGTGCCGTGGCCAGCCGCATGGCCTCGCTGCTTGGCGAGCAGGCAGGCGAGACGGTGGGTTACCGCACGCGCATGGACAGCCGCGTGGGCCCGCAGACCCGCATCGAAGTGCTCACCGAAGGCATCCTGACCCGACAGCTGCAGCACGACCCCGCGCTGCAGGGCGTGGGCCTGGTGATTTTCGATGAATTCCATGAACGCAGCCTGCAGGCGGATCTCGGCCTGGCGCTGACGCTGGATGCACAACGCAACCTGGTGCCTGAACTGCGCGTGCTGGTCATGTCCGCAACACTGGAAGGCGAACGTGTCGCAGCCTTGCTGGGGGACGACGCTGCGGTCATCCACACGCAGCTGCCCGGTCATCCCGTCGAGACACGCTTTGCCGCACGTCGGGATGAGCGCGCGCTGCCCATGCGCGCAGCCGGCGCGGTGATCGATGCGCTGCACCGCGATCCCGGTGATGTGCTCGTGTTCCTGCCCGGGGCCGGCGACATCCGGCGCACCCAGGCGCATCTGCAGCAGGCCGATATGCCGGGCGACGTCGAGGTCCTCGGGCTGTACGGCGAGTTGTCACGCGAGGCTCAGGACCAGGCGCTGGCGCCCGCACCGGCCGGGCGACGCAAGGTGGTGCTGGCGACCAATATCGCCGAGACCAGCCTGACCATCGAAGGCGTGCGCATCGTCATCGACTCGGGGCTTGCGCGAGTGTCACGCTTCGATGCCGCCAGCGGCATGAGCCGGCTGGTGACCACACGCATCTCCCAGGCCTCTGCCGAACAGCGCCGGGGTCGGGCGGGCCGGCTGGCGCCGGGCGTGTGTATCCGCCTGTGGACGCTGGCCGAGCAGCGCCAGATGGCAAGTCATGCTCCGGCGGAAATCCTCGAGGCCGACCTGGCACCTCTGGCACTGGAGCTGGCCTGCTGGGGCACAGCTTCGGGCGACACCCTGAGTTGGCTGGATGCGCCACCGGCAGCCAGCCTCGCCCAGGCGCAAGGTCTGCTGCAGCGACTCGGCGCGCTGGACGCCGCCGCGCGCGTCACCCCTCACGGGCGCGCGATGGCAGCCCTGGGCACCCATCCGCGCCTGGCGCATATGCTGCTCACCGCCCAGGCCTCCGGAGAGGCGGCCACCGCCTGCGCACTGGCGGCCCTGCTGGGTGAACGCGACCCGCTGCGCGGTGATGCTGCCCGTGATGCCGATGTCCGCAGTCGCCTGGTCCTGCTCGCCGCGCGCGCACTGCCCGCGGGACAGGCGCGTGATCTGCAGGCGATCCGGCGCACGATGGCGCTGTTCGCACGCCGGCTGAAGATGCGCCTCGATGCGACCCGCATCAACCCGGATGCGGCCGGTGCGTTGCTGGCCAGCGCTTATCCTGATCGCATCGCCGGTGCCCGCAGTGGCAGCCAGGGGCGTTATCTGCTCAGCAACGGTCGCGGCGCGTTTCTCGATGGCGCGCAGTTGCTGGCCCGCGAACCCTGGCTGGTCGCCGCCCACCTCGATGCCGGCGAGCGCGAGGCGAAAATCCACCTTGCCGCTGCATTGACCCGGGAGGCACTGGAAGAGACCTTCCAGGCGCGCATCGCGAGCACCGAGCGTGTGAGCTGGGATACCCGCAGCGAGGCTGTCGTGGCCGTGCGCGAAACCCGTTTCGAGGTCCTGGTGCTCGACACCCGGCGGCTGGATCCACCGCCACCGGAAGCCAGTGTCGCCGCCATGCTCGAGGGCGTGCGCGCGCTGGGACTCCAGGCACTGCCATGGACACCGGCGCTGCGGCAGTGGCAGGCGCGCATCGAGTTGCTGCGCCGCCATCTTCCCGACGCCGAACCGCCCTGGCCGGATGTCAGCGATGCCGCGCTGCTGGAGACGCTGGATGGCTGGCTGGGCCGGTGGCTCGCCGGGTGCACACGACGGGCGCATCTGGCACGCCTGGACCTGGCCGCCATCCTGGGCACGCTGCTCGACTGGTCAGCACAGCAGCGACTCGAACGCCTTGCGCCCACGCATGTCACGGTCCCCAGCGGGTCGAACATTGCGCTGGACTATACGTCCGGGGAGACGCCGATACTGGCAGTTCGCCTGCAGGAAGTCTTCGGCATGACCGAATCACCGCGCGTGGTCGACGCACGCGTCGCGGTGCTGATGCAGCTGCTCTCGCCGGCGCGTCGGCCGGTTCAGCTCACCCAGGACCTGGCAAGCTTCTGGGACAACACCTACCACCAGGTGCGCAAGGAGCTCAAGGGCCGCTACCCGAAGCATTACTGGCCCGAGAATCCGCGCGAGGCCACGGCCACCCGTCGTGTCCGGCCCAGCTGATAGACTTGTTCGCCAATCCAGGGAGTGCACCGACACCATGAGCCTCTACAACGATGCCTCGCTGCGCGAACGCGTCATCATTATCACCGGCGGCAGCCGTGGTTTTGGCTGGTTCATGGCCGAGAAACTGCTCGCCGCCGGCGCGCGCGTGGTCATTACCGCATCGCGTGCCAGCGATGAACTCAAGGCCGCGCAGACACGCGCCGATGCGCTGGCCGGCGCCGGCCGCTGCCTGGCACTGGTGGCCGACGTACGCGAGCCTGACGACTGCGTGCGCACCGTCTCCGCGGCACGCGAGCACTTCGGCCGGGTCGACGTGCTGATCAACAACGCCGGACGGGGCAGCAGCGAGTACCGCGCCACCATCGACGATTCCACCACGCGCTTCTGGGATGTGCCCATAGCGGCCTGGCGCGCCATCATCGACACCAACCTCACCGGCAGCTTCCTGATGACCCGGGCAGTGGTGCCGCACATGATCGCGCAGGGCTTCGGCAAGGTATTCTCGATCTCCACCAGCCTGACGACGATGATCATGACCGGGCTGTCCCCCTACGGCGCGTCGAAAGCGGGACTGGAGACTGCGCACATCACCTGGGCGCGCGAACTGGCCCCGCACGGCGTCGACATCAACATCCTGCTGCCGGGGGGCGCCGCCGACACAGATTTCATTACCCAGGCGATGGTGCCCGGTGAGGTGGGCTCGCGCACACGACTGCTGCCCGGCGATGTGATCGTGCCACCGGCGATCTACCTGTGCACGGATGCCAGCAATGGTGTGACCGGTCGCCGGATCGTGGCGAAGTACTGGGACGAGACCCTGCCGCCCGCCGATGCATTCGCCGCCTGCCTGCAGCCGCAGCACGAGCATCCGGAGATCATGTAGATGATCATCAACAATGACGCCTGAGCAGATCGTACGCGACTACCTCGCCGCAATGGAGGCGCGCGATCTCGAACGTGCCGGCGCGCTGCTGGATGCGGAGTTCAAGATGTGTTTTCCGGGCGGTATCTGCCTGACTCGACTGGCAGACCTGCAGGCCTGGGCGGCGACTCGCTACCGCTTCGTCAACAAGCGCTACGAGGGATTCGATACCCTCGACAAGGGCGAGCGCGCCATCGTGTACTGTCGCGGCGTCTTCAACGGTGAGGCGCTTGATGGCACGCCCATTCGTGACGTGCGCTTCATCGACCGCTTCGAGCTTCGTCATGGACGACTGATCGACCAGCAGGTCTGGAATGATCTCGCCGAGGTCCACCCGCAGACCAAATGAGCCGCGGTGGACATTCAAGCGTCGTACAGTAGACGCCATGTCTGACGCCGCCACGCCCGGGCTTTACCTGCGACTGCTCGCAGTCCCCGCCATCTGGGGCGGCACCTTCATCGCCGGGCGTATTGTTGCCGTCGAGATGCCACCGGCCACCGCCTCGCTGCTGCGCTACCTCATCGCCTGCACAGCCCTGCTGGTTTTCGTGCTCGTGGGTCGCGAACGATTGCCGCGCCTGAACTGGCGACAGGCAGTCGCGACGCTGCTGCTTGGTGCCACCGGCGTATTCGCCTACAACCTGTTCTTCATGGGCGCGCTGTCGCAGCTCACTGCCAGCCGTACTTCGCTGATCATCGCACTGAACCCGATCGTCACGATCTCGGTGGCGGCACTGGTGTTTCGTGATCGGCTCACACCACGGCGCTGGCTGGGCATCGTGGTGGCCCTGTTCGGCGTCTGGATCGTGGTCTCGCGCGGCGATGTACTGGGGGCCATCGGCGAGTCGGTGGGGATCGGCGAGCTGCTGATGTTCGGCGGTGTGTGTGCATGGGCGGCCTACACGCTGCTTGGACGCAGCGTGCTGACCGGGCTGTCGGCGTTTGCGGCCACCACGTATGCCTCGCTCTGGGGGACTTTGCTGCTGGGTATGGCAGTTGTCCCGGAGGCCATGGTCACGGGTATATCGGTGCCTCGACCGGGCGTGATGCTTGCACTGCTGTATCTGGGCGTCTTCGGCACGGCCGTGGCGTTCGTCTGGTACTACGAAGCCGTGCGGGTCCTGGGCACCTCCACGCCGATCATCTTCACCAACCTGGTGCCGGTGTTCGGCGCCAGCTTCGGTGTGATGCTGCTGGGTGAGCCACTGCTGATCAGCATGCTCGTGGGCGGCGTGATTGCCATCACCGGCGTGATGATGGTTTCGCGCAGCTAAAGGCCCCGGTCGCGGCGATCGGGCAGCTTGTGCGTGCCAGCGCCCGCCCACTCCGGTAAGATTGTGGATCTGCTCATGTAGCGTGGCCGGAACATTCCCGGGCATGCCGCGTTCCCTTCTTTCCGGCGTTTCGCCCCAGGCCTCATGACTACAACAATCGATTCCTTCCGCCAGCTCGGCTTGGCCGAACCGCTGCTTGCCGCCCTTGCCGAGGTCGGCTACGAACGCCCCTCGCCGATCCAGGCCGCCTGCATCCCGCCCCTGCTTGCCGGTCGCGACCTGCTCGGCGAGGCCCAGACCGGCACCGGCAAGACTGCGGCATTCGCACTGCCGGTGCTCAGCCGGCTGGATCTCTCCGTGCGCGATCCGCAGGCGCTGGTGCTGGCGCCTACCCGCGAGCTGGCCATCCAGGTGGCCGAAGCCTTCCAGCGTTACGCACGCCAACTGCCCGGCTTCCAGGTGCTGCCCGTGTACGGCGGCCAGGGCATGGCCGCGCAGCTCAAGCAGCTGCAGCGGGGTGCTCACGTGATCGTGGGTACACCCGGGCGGGTCATGGATCACATCAACCGCAAGACGCTGCGCCTCGACCGGCTGCGCACCCTGGTCCTCGATGAGGCCGACGAGATGCTGCGCATGGGCTTTGTCGATGACGTCGACTGGATCCTCGAGCACACGCCGGCTGAACGCCAGGTGGTGCTGTTCTCGGCGACCATGCCCGACCCCATCCGGCGCATTGCCCGTCGCCACATGCGCTCGCCCGAAGAGGTCAAGATCCGCGAGCGCACCACCACGGTGGCGGCCACCACCCAGAAATACTGCAAGGTGGCAGCGCCCCACAAGCTCGACGCGCTGACGCGCATCCTCGAGACCGAGGAGGCGCTGGATGCGGCCCTGGTATTCGTGCGCACCAAGACGGCGACCGTGGAAATTGCCGACAAGCTCGAAGCGCGCGGCTATGCCGTGGCCGCGCTGAACGGCGACCTCACCCAGCCCCTGCGCGAACGGGTCATCGAGCAGCTCAAGCAGGGCCGGCTCGATATCATCGTCGCCACCGATGTGGCCGCACGCGGCCTGGATGTCTCGCGTATCACGCACGTGATCAACTTCGATGTGCCCTACGACACCGAAGCCTACGTGCACCGGATCGGGCGAACCGGCCGCGCCGGGCGCACCGGTACCGCCATCCTGTTCGTCACGCCGCGCGAGATGCGCATGCTCGGCATGATTGAGCGCGCCACGCGCCAGAAGATCGAGCCCCTGCCGTTGCCGTCGCGCGCGGCGGTGGCAGACCGCCGTGTCGCCCAGTTCCGTGAGCAGATCGAAACCGTCATCGCCACCGAGGAGCTGGGATTTTTCCGCGACGTGGTGCGAGACCTCGAGGCCGGTGGCAATGCCGACCTGCACGAAGTCGCCGCCGCGCTGGCGTTTCTTGCGCAACGTGAACGCCCCCTGCAGCTGCCTCCCGCCAAGGGCCCGGACATCGCCGACGCGCAGCACTCGATGCGCCCTGCGCCGGCCCGCACCCCGGTGAAACAGATCAACCCCGGCGGCGCGCTGGTGCGCTACCGCATCGAGGTGGGTCGCAACCACCAGGCCATGCCCAAGGACATCGTCGGTGCGATTGCCAACGAGACCGGCATGGGCGGTCGCAACATCGGTCGCATCGATCTGTTCGATGACTACTCGACCGTAGAACTGCCCGAAGATCTGCCGCCGGAGATCCTCGAGACGCTGCGTCGCACACGCGTGCGTCAGCGCCCGCTCGGTCTTCGCACCCTCACGGCAGAAGAGGCGGCGATCACCGCGCGACCCGGCGCCCGACCGAAGCGCCCACCGGCGGGCAAGGATGCGAAACCGGCCAAGGCAGGCAAGCCGAAGCCGCGCAAGCCGAGCAAACCGAAACGCGCATGAATACTGCTGCGCACGATCGCATGCGTATCCGGTAGCAGCCTTTCGACCAGCAACCAGCAACCAGCAACCAGCAACCAGCAACCAGCAACACAGGAAAACACGTATGGCAGACCCGTTGATCCGCAACAAACTCGACGCCGGCGAGTTCTTCTTCGCCCCGGGCGTACCCGACATGATCGCCGCCAAGGTGGCCAGCCGGGTCGGCTTCGAGATCATCTATGGCTCGGGCTACTGGATGATGGCCTCGAACGCGGGACTGCCCGATGTCGGCCTGTCAACCTACACCCAGATGCTCGATCGCATGTCCACGCTGGTGAAGGTCACCGGCGCCGTCGTGATTGCCGATGCCGACACCGGATTCGGCGGGCTGCTCAATGTTGCCCACACCGTGCGCGGTTATGAGGCCGCCGGCATCACGGTGATCCAGATGGAGGACCAGGAGTTTCCGAAGAAGTGCGGTCACACGCCCAACAAGCGCGTCATCCCGGCCGAGGACATGGCGCAGAAAATCCGCGTGGCCTGCGATGCGCGCGAGGACAAGCGCAATTTCCTGATTGCGGCACGCTCGGACGCCCGCCAGGGCGAGGGGCTCGACAGCATGCTCAGGCGTCTTGAGCTTTACGCCGAGGCCGGTGCAGACATCCTGTTCCCCGAAGCGCTGACCAGCGAGGAGGAGATGCGTCGCGTCTGTAGCGCGATCGACACACCGATGATGGCGAATATGGCGCATGGCGGCGTGACGCCGATCCTGTCGACAAAAGTGCTTGAGGAAATCGGTTTCGCCCTGGCGATCTTCCCTGCACTGACCAGCCTTGCGGCAGCCGCGGCCTATGAACGCAGTCTCACGGCACTGAAGAACACAGGTCAGTGCACACCCGCAGATGTCGAACAGTTCGACTTCAAGGCGTTCTGCGAAATGATCGGTTTTGAGGACGTATGGGCGTTCGAGCGCAAGTGGCGACAGGACTGACACGAAGCAGGCGTACCTCCACAACAGGTGCCTCAAACCAGCTACCTTGACATATCAAGAAACGTCAAGGTGCGCTCGCCGCATGAATGCTATCAAGATCAGTTCCAAGGTGGATCAGCAGGTATGGGACGAACTCCGGGCGATGGCCGATGAGAGTCACCAGAGTGTCTCCGGACTGCTGACCGAGGCGATCAGCGAATACCTGGCGCGCCGCCGCGTGCGTCCGGCGGTCATGGCACACCTCGAGGACTCCATCGAGGAGAACCGGCGCCTCGGTGAGTTGCTTGCCCGCTAGGGTCGCCTACCTTTCCACGG
>JAFIFN010000237.1 GCA_020832005.1 Gammaproteobacteria bacterium
ATTGCTCAATGAATAATAGAAAGATGACTTGTAATGCCCGTCAGCTTGCAAAGCCAGTCGGCCTACGGCGAAGGGAAACTCGTAACGGACCAGCCCAGTTAGCTGCCATTCAGGAGTAAAAGCGGCCTCACGGTCAGCAATCACACCAAGGAAATCGATGTCCTTGACCTTGGTTTTTATATATGACGCTGACGTAGCCAGGGTCAGCCCGTCCATCGGTTGAGTCAGGAGCTCCAGCTCGCCGCCGTAATAGCGCGCGTCCGCATTGACCACCTGCGTGGTCAGGCCAATGAGTTTGAAGGCCTGGTAATCCTTGTAATCGTAAAAGTAGAGCGCACCATTAAGGCGCATGGTGCGATCCAGAAGCTCAGACTTGAAACCGATCTCGAGTGAGTTAAGCTGCTCGGACTCGTACGGGATTACGTCATCAGTGATGGCTGCGCCACCGCCGAATGGCGCGTTGAATCCGCCCGCTTTTACGCCTCGGTTTAGACTGGCATAAAGGAGCGCGTCGTCCTCTAGCCGGTACTCAAGCGCCACTTTTCCGGTAAACAGCGTATAACCGAGCCTGCATTCATAGCCTCGCGCTTGGGCTGCGAAGATGGCAGTTTCATCGAATACCCTGTCCACACCAACGAAAATATCGCTTCGGTAGTCGAACGATTTTTGTTCTCGTGTCAGACGACCGCCAACAACCATGGTTAGATCGCTTGTCACGTCGTATTCACCCTGGGCAAAGGCTGAGTACGAATTTGTCTTGAGCCTGTACTGATCAGAAAATGCAAAGCCCTGCAGGCCAAAAGCCACTACGGTCGGAGCTTGATTATCGGGCGGCAGGATGAAGCCGGTGCCCGGCACTTCGGCGTCGATGTGGAGGTAGTATGCGCCGGCCACCCAGCGCAGTTCGTCACCTGCGTAGGAGAGACGCACTTCCTGTGAGAAGCTCTCGTTTTCGGCCTGCTGGAAGGTATTCAAATACGGAAGCGGACTAGCGTCAGCATCCAGATAGAATTCCTTGGACAATCTTTTTGCGTCCGTGACTAAAGTCAGGTCGTAAGCACCCATCGACCAGCCAAGATTCGCGGTTCCGCCATGAGTCCGAACCCAATTGAGGTCGTCATAAGCGGAATCCTGCGCGATGAAAAGACTTCCGGGATCCTCGTCCCGGAACCCGAAAAAATCTCCGCCCGGAACCGGCCGGACGAGGGTGAAACCGTCGGGGGTACCGGTAAGGTCGTTACCGCAATCGAAATTAATGCCGCCCGGACCAATGCATTCACGAGTTTCGCTGGGGCTCGCGAGAATCGAGTTGACAATAAGGCCATCCTCGTTGACCACAGCAATGGTTTGGCGCGATTTGTAGGGAGCAGTACCCATGCGGGAGCGGCCGCCATGCACTGTCAGCAGAAGGTTTACGTTATCCGAGAGATCAAAAGACAAGTGTCCGCGGGCCGCGGTGGTGTTATCGTTCCAGATATCGTCCGCGCCCGGAACAAGGTTCGTGTAGATCGGGTCGTGCTGGTTATGGAGGAAAGCAATCCGTGCTGTCACTCCATCGGCAAGCGGGCCGCCAATACCGCCTTCGAGGCGCAGCTGGTTAAAGCGCCCATAGGTTGCTGCGAAACTGGCTTCAGCCATATCGGTAGGCTTGCGGCTGATGTAGTGCACCAGCCCTCCGGTAGCGTTTCTGCCGAATAACGTGCCCTGCGGGCCCTTGAGGATCTCCACGCGCTCTAGATCAAACAGGGCGAAGCTCTGACCTTGCATGGAGGCGATATAGCCTTCATCCACGTACACCGCATTAGGGGCTTCGGTGTGGTCAAGGAAGTCGTTCTGGGTAACACCCCGGATGCTGAAGGTGGTGAATTGTCCGCCTATTGACCCGGCCAGATGTACGCCGGGGGTCATGGCCGCGATGTCAGTGCTGGTATTGAAACCCAATCGTTCAATCTCTTCACCACTGAATGCGGTGACCGCAATACCTAGATCTTGTATTGATTGATCCCGTTTCTGTGCCGATACGATAATTTCATCAAGGGTCGATTGAGCCGCCGCAGTTCCCCCGATTGAAATCGCTCCCATGGCTGTTAGAAGGGAAAGAGATCTTGCCGCCCGCGCTCGCGTTAATTTTCCGCTTTCTGAATTTGTGATCATTTTCTTGCTCCGTTGCTCTAATCGGCATTCGATAAGCACACGACTGGCTTGGCGGCCCTTGGCTTTCCGGTTTCCCACATCCCCACATCCCCACATGAAGGGTCCCCCGCGGCTAGCCGGACCTCTATTAATTAAATAAGCGCTTAAACAAATAATACACCCAGGAACGGCTGTCAAGTACTTCTTGGATAGCCGTGGCGAATTGACCTGATCTGGGCAGCTGACACCGGGTAAACGTGACAGTCATCTCAGCGCTCGCCCGCCCCGGTCGATAAGGTCCCGATCACAAGCCAACCCGTTTCGGGACGTGAAACTTTCATGAACAAGACCGACCTGACTGCTGGCCGCCCGGCCGGATGCAGGGCCTGCGTGGATGCCGACCCATTGGGTATCGATTTCACGATGGCGTTTCAGCCGATTGTCAATCCGTTCAGCCGCGAAGTGTTCGCCTATGAGGCCCTGGTTCGCGGCGTCAACGGCGAGGGCGCACCGGCTGTGCTGGCGCGTGTCAACGCCGACAATCGCTATGCCTTCGACCAGGCATGTCGCGTCAAGGCCATTCAGCTGGCAGCCTCACTCGGGGTCGCCAGGCGCAATGCCGTGCTGTCGATCAACTTCCTGCCCAACGCCGTGTATCGGGCGGAGACCTGCATCCAGACAACACTGAAGGCTGCCAGGCAGTTTGGCTTTCCGACGAATCGACTCATGTTCGAGGTCACCGAAGGCGAGCAGATCACAGACCGCGCGCACCTGCAGAGGATCTTCCAGGCTTACAAGCGCATGGGCTTCATCACCGCCATCGACGACTTTGGCGCAGGCTACGCAGGCCTGAACCTGCTCTCGGAATTCCAGCCGGATGTGCTGAAGATCGATATGGAACTGACACGCAATATCCATACCCAGCCCGTTCGGCAGGCGATAGTCCGCGGCATCGTGGATGTATGCCGCACCTTGGGCATCAAGGTGATTGCGGAAGGCATCGAAACACTCGAGGAACTCGAGTTTCTGCAGGGCATTGGCGTGCGCATGTTTCAGGGCTACCTGTTTGCACGGCCGGAGATTGAAGCGCTGCCCGAGCCTGTGTGGCCGGACTCACCGGATATGGTCCCGGAAGCGGCCATGACAACACTGGCGATGCGCGTGGGTTGACCTGACCACGGGAAATTGGTGGTGATGGGTGGAATTGAACCACCGACCTGCGGGTTATGAATCCGC
>JAFIFN010000238.1 GCA_020832005.1 Gammaproteobacteria bacterium
TGATGCGCGAGCGAGAGGCCGAGAGGTTCTCCACCACGCTCGACAGGTTGGCAATCGTCGACTCGAAGCGGTTCTGAATCGCACCGAAGGTGCTGCGAAGATCACTTACCGAGTTCAGCGCCGAATCGACGCGCTGTATCGTGTCATTGGCGGCGCCGAGGGTCGCGACGCTCACCGTCGAAAGGCTGCCGTCAGGTGTGAACTCTGTGTCCACGAATACTGTGGCGGCGTCGTCACCAGAGATGGTGATCGTCTCGGCGCTCACGATGGATAAGGTGTTTGTGGAGGAGTTGACGGTCGCGGTCGCACTGGTCCCCAAAACAGCGTTGACGGCAGCCAGGAAACTATCGACGGTCGCGTACTGGCCAGCCGCCACTGCCGCGGGCTCCCTGTCGCCGATCTGGATGTTTAGCTCGCCAAGCTCCAGCGGGTCTCCAGCGCCGGCTGATACGCCCGCCACTCCCGTTACGGTGGCCTCACCACCAGACGTGATGAGCCCCGCATTTGCACCACCGAAAGTAAAGTCGCCATCGCCGTCCACGAGGCTGGTGAACACCAACTGGTTTCCGCCAACTTCGCTCACGGCAAAGTCCCCTTCCGATTGCGCATCGATCTGAGTGGCCAAGTTTGCGGCACTGCCGAAGGACCCGCCGCCCAACGTAATCGTCCGCTCTTCCCCCCCTGGCGCAAGCACGGTAAACGAGGTAGTGAGGAAGCTGGCCAAATGGGTGATCTCGCCCGAGGTGAAGACTGCGGCCACGCCCGGCTCAGGCGTACCGGGTGGTGTGATCAGGGTACCGAGGTCAACACTGGTCGCCTTGGCCACTTCGCCGATATCGCTTTGACGCATGCTGGTGTTCAGACTGAGGCTGATGGACTCGCCAACATTTGCCCCAACCTGGAAGGCCGCGTCGCCGAAGGTGCCATCGAGGATTCTCTGGCCGTTGAACGAGGTCTGGGACGCGATCCGGTCGACTTCCGCTAGGCGCTGCTGAACCTCGCGATCCAATGCCGCACGGTCCGAAGCGCTGTTGGTCGCGTTGGCCGACTGGACCGCGAGCTCGCGAATTCGCTGCAGGTTGTTGGTGAGCTCCTGCAGCGCACCCTCGCCGGTCTGCGACAATGAAATTCCGTCGTTGGCGTTGCGGATCGCCTGATTCAGGCCGCGAATCTGCGTGGTAAACCGCTCGGAGATCGCCAGCCCCGCTGCATCGTCTTTGGCACTGTTGATACGCAGGCCCGAAGACAGCCGCTGCAGCGAAACACCCAGCTGACCGCTGGTGTTCATGAGGTTTCGCTGGGCATTGAGCGACAGCGCATTGGTGTTGATGACCTGCGTCACTCATGTGCTCCGGCTGAGGTAACTTGGCTCGCTGTGGCTAGCGCTGCGGACGCAGGTTGGCCAGCCCCTGCAGCTGCTGGGCGAGAAAACTGCTGGTGTTCTGGAACTGCGTCAGCACCGAATCCAGTGCCGAGAACTGCGCGCGCAGCCGGCTTTCGACCTGCTCCATGCGCCGGTCGAGCGCCTCGCGCTGCTGGGTGATCCGGCGCAACTGGGCGTTGAGGCTTTCCGTGCGCGTCTCGAGAATCCCGCCCCGGCCGCCAAAGCCCTCCAACACCCCGGTGAAACGCTCGGCGAAGGCCGAGACCAGCGCCTCCACCCCCGCCTGGTCGGTCTCTAGCGCGGCAGTGAGCTTATCGGCATCCAGCGCGGCGCGGCCTTCGAGGTTGGTCGAGAGACCGAGGTCCAGCAGCGTGCTGAACCCGGACTCGCCGAGCCCGGCGTCCTCGCCGGTGTCGAGTCTGGTGCTGAACACCCCGGAGAGCCGCGACTGGATCGCCCGCAGGGTCGAGTCGCCCACAAGCGGCCCGGAATTTTCACCTTCAGGATCCGCACGGCCGGCCGTGCGGATGTTGTCGACCAGTGCGTTGTAGCGCGAGACCAGGGTCTGCAGGCGTGTGCGAACCGCATCGCGGTCTGGCTCGACGCTCACAGTAACGCTGGCGTCGCCCTCGGTGACTCCGCGTAGTGTCAGCGACAGGCCAGGCAGCACTTCCTCGATCCGATTGGACGAAGACGACAGCGCCAGGCCGTTGACGGAAAACTGGGCGTCCTGGGCGGGGGCGGTGACGTCCATCGCCGTGGAGGCGAGGCGACCGTCCACCCCGGCGCCGGCGGTCAGCGTCAGCTCGCCGGCCGTGCCGGTCTGCCCGGACGTCAGCAGCAAGCGCCAATTCTCACCATCGCGCACCACCGCAGCCTGCACGTCGAGCTCGCTGGCGTTGATCGCATCGCGCACATCCCGCAGGGTGGACGCGCCCTCCGCCAGCGACAGCGTGACACTGTCCTCGCCCATGGAGAGCACCAGTTCACCGGGACCCAGCTCGGCATCCTCGGCCTCGAAGGCCTGGCTGGCCAGCGACTGGGCGCTGGCAAGGGCCGACACGCGCAGCTGAAAACTGCCGATGTCCGGCTCGCCTTCCTTGCGTGCTTCGATGATCGTCGTATCGGCACTTTTCACGCGGACACCGACGGTCAGATCCTGCAGCGCACGTGCGGCGTCCGTCAGCCCGGTCACCGATGAACGCAAGCGCCCGAGTGCCGAGAGCGTGGTCTGGGCCGTGCCGCGGCTGCGGTTCAGCCGGGCCTCCTGTGGCGCGCGCTCAGCGCTGACCAGACCGCGGACCAGACCGTCGAGATCGAGCCCGGATCCGACGCCGAGGTTGCTGAATCCACTCATACGTTGACGCTCCCGTTAGCCTTTAGCCTGCTGGTCGTCAGGACCACTGATCCACCCCGATCGACTGGGCATCAAGCCCGGCACGCAGACGATCTGCCAGTTTGAGGACTTCTTCCGAGGGCATCTGGCGCACCACCTCGCCGCTGCCCGCATCGATCACCCGGACCACCGTCCGCCCGCTGTGCTCGTCCACCGAGAACGCAAGCTCACGCCGGGCCTGTGCCAGCGCCTGGTTGATCTGGTCGACCGCGATTTCCAGGGCCGGTGGCGGCACGGCCGCCTTGGGCGCTTCCAGTGCCTTCAGGTTGAAAGTACCGGTCGTACCACTGCCGGCCCCAGCACTGCCGGTGGCATCCGGCAGCCTGGCCCAGGCCGCCGACCCGGCCGGCACGATTCGTTCAATACCCATGAACCTGCACGCTGTTCATCGCACGTGCCTCCGGTATCAGCGCCCCGAACATGACGCAGCACCCGAGGCCGGAAGCGGCCGCCAGGTGCTGCGTGATGGTCGTGGAGAGACTCTCATCCAGCCGTCATGGAGCGCCCGGGCGCCGGCCCAGGCCCCCGCC
>JAFIFN010000239.1 GCA_020832005.1 Gammaproteobacteria bacterium
GCCCGGGCCTCGCTGCGCTGCGCATCCCAGTCCAGCTTCAGTGCGACCACATGGCTGAACTCATCCTCGCCAAGAATCTCTTCAAGAATCGGCGACTGGCGTCTGCACGTCGAGCACCAGTCGGCGTAGACCTCTACCAGCACCGGGTGGCCTTCGGACTGCAGCGCGGCAAGGCGCGCGTCGCTGTAGGGTTCGAATCTGTCTGAGGCCAGTGACGGCATGGCGATTATGAATGTCAGGGCAAGTGCAAGACCAAAGGTTCTCGTGAGCATGGATCAGCTCCTTTTCATGGGGGGTTATCGGAAATCGCGGTGCAGGCCGCGCGGGTGATGCGTGCGATCAGCGTTTCATGACGCCGTACCGGTGATGGCATAGGCCTGGGCCAGCAATACGCCCTGCGAGTGACACAGACAGACCTCGACGCCGCGCGCGCGTCGCAGCACACCCGGCGCACCGGCATCCATGTCCGCCGTGCCGCGATGCAGCCGTCGGTCATGGCGGGCCTGGTAGACGGTTGTCACGCCGGTTTCGCTGCGATAGCGCAGCAGAGCGGCCGGCACCGAGGCCACCGAGCAGAAGCGCCCACCCATCAGTGTGCCGGGTACGTCTTCCAGTGCCTGGGCATCGAGCAGGCGAAAACCCAGCACGGCGAACGCATCACGCAGGCTATCGAGATTCGTCGAGACGAAATCCAGCGGTGCCAATGCCAGGTGGTTGTAGGCAATCTCCTCGGCCATGCGCTGGGCATTGTCGGCACGTCCGGTCAGCGTCGTGGCCAGGTAGCCGGTCGCCGCCACCCCGCCGAGCGCCGCCGCCGCGCCCAGCCAGCGTCGCCGCGACGGCCTATCGGGTCTGCCGTCGACCAGTGCGCGCAGGCGTGCCAGTTGTGCATCATCCAGCCGCTCTTCCTCGACCAGCTCGCGAATACCCTGGCGCAGGCCAACCCGGGAATCCCTGTCAGTCATTGCGATGCTCCTGAAATCCTCTCCGCCTGACCCTCGGCCAGGCGCTTGCGCAGTCTGTGCAGGCGCGCCAGCAAGGTGCCGCGCGGCGTGCCCGTGTGCCGGGAGATCTCCTCGACCGTGTAGCCTTCCACGGCCCACAGGTGCAGGACCTCGCGCTCGGCCGGTGCCAGTGCCGCCCAGGCGTGGCGCAGTTCGTCTCGTGCCACCACCAGATCCTCGAGCGGCTGCAGATCGGTGGCAATCACGCCCTCCAGGTCATCCAGCGATGACCAGGCCGCAGTCCTGACGCGCCGAAGCTCACTGTAGAAGGCGTGGCGAACACTGGTGAGCAGATAGGCCAGCGGCGCCTCGAGGTCCGCGCGCCCTGCCGAGAGGCCCTTCATGACGGCGGTCTGAACGAGGTCCAGCGCCAGATCCCGGTCCGCGCCCAGTGAGCGGGCGAAGCGGAAGGCTCGCTGGTAGTCCTCATCTGTCAGTCGCTGCATGGCTGTCATCTGCGGGGCCCGTGATCCGCCTCATATGACAGGTAAGACGCCGAAGGCCCACCGTTGATTGCATGGGCTGCGTGACTGCACGGGGTACGCACCGTTGGGCGCATGCGGACCGGCGATCAGGTCAATTGTCGCTGTAACCCAGGCTGTCCAGCCCTTCAGTGAGGTAGTAAGGCAGCAACGGGTGGGCGATCAGGTAGTCAGCCGTCCAGGGCGTCCACTGCTCCTCGGCCTGCTGCACGACGTCGGTCCACTCTTCCTCGTCAAAGTCACCCCGGCCAAGCCACATCACCGCAACGACCTCGGCCTGCTGGTCGGGCTCCAGGTCTTCGATGATCGAACGAAACTCTGCCAGGGAAAGATCGCCGACCCGGTGGGAGAGCATCTGCCGGGGACCCTCGTCGGTCGGGTTCACCGGCTCCTCCGGGGACGCGACCGTCTCCTGAGCGTGAAACTCGCTGGCCAGCAGGATCAGCCGCGAGATGTTATCGGGATTGACGTTGAGCGTTACCATGGCACTACCTCTCCCAACCCCGGTTGTGGGGCGCGGGAGACTGTCAGGCCATTGGCAGTGCCATGTCAGCCTGCCGCCTTCGTATGTTAGCCATGCCTGCGCACGCGAATCCAGTACTAATGACCAAGCCTACTGTCACTGCAGCGCAATAAATCTGTATCCTTGTCACCGATGTACCCGAACCATACGGACTTGCGCAAGGTACTGGTGCTGAACCCCAAAGGGGGTTCGGGCAAGACCACGCTGGCGACCAATCTGGCCGCCTGGTATGCGATCGAGGGATTGCAGCCGGCGCTGCTGGACATGGACCCGCAAGGCTCCAGCACGCGCTGGCTGGGCAAACGCAACAGCCAGGCGCCGCTGGTCCACCCGCTCAAGGGCTATGATCTGCCGGGCAACGTGACCCGCAGCTTCGCCCTGCGTCCGCCGCCGGGCACACACCGGCTGATCGTCGACACCCCCGCCGGCCTGCCGCGCGAAGAGTTGCGCGATATCACCCGCGATGCGCAGCGCATCGTCATCCCGGTACTGCCTTCGGACATCGACATCCATGCCGTTACGCGCTGTATTGCCGATCTGCTGCTGGTGGCGAAAATTCCGCGCGGCGACCGACGCATCGGTATCGTTGCCAATCGTGTCAAACCCAATACACTGATTTTTCGAGCCCTGATGCGCTTCCTGACTACGCTGGATATTCCGGTCGTCGGCGTGCTGCGCGACACGCAGAACTACGTGCGCGCCTTCGACCAGGGACTGGGGATCCACGAGCTTCGAGGCGGCACCCAGGACCAGGACATCGCACAGTGGACCGATCTGATCGGCTGGCTCGAGACAGGCCATGAACCCGCTGAAGTGGTAATCTGACCAGGGCTTGACTGCGATTTCAGCGCAACAGCATGAGGGGAAGATGATGCACACCCAGAACACAATCCGCATTCTGCTGGCAGGCATGGTGTTGGCTCTGGTCGCCTGCAGCGGCGAACGCAGCGACGAACCCGCCCCTGCCCCGGCGCCAGAACCGCAGGCCACGCCGGCGCCCGACATCGAACTCCATGATGAACGACCCGACGCCGCGGCAAAGCTTGCAGCAGCGCTTGCGGCACAACCCGACGATGCGCAGTCGCGCTATCCGCAGCGGCGTCCGGCTGAGACACTGAGTTTCTTCGGCATAGAACCCGGCATGAGTGTCGCCGAAGTGTTCCCCGGCGGCGGCTGGTATTCGAAGATTCTGCTGCCCTACCTCGGCGAGGATGGCCGACTGATCGGGGTCGACTACCCCATCGAACTGTTCTCGTTGTTCGGCTTCATGAGCGAAGAGCAGCTACAGGCC
>JAFIFN010000044.1 GCA_020832005.1 Gammaproteobacteria bacterium
TACCTGGAACAACCGGTGGAGGCGCATCGCGGCACGGCCATCACGGCACTGACAGCCAACGACGGGCTGCGCTTCGAAGATGTCTGGTTCACCTATCCCGGCCAGGCCGAGCCGGCCCTCAAGGGCATCTCACTGCACGTGCGTCCGGGCCAGAGCCTGGCACTGGTGGGTGTCAACGGCTCAGGCAAGACCACGCTGATCAAACTGCTGACGGGCCTCTACGAGCCCGAGCGCGGTCGCATCATGCTCGATGGCCGGCCGCTGCAGGACTGGGACCGCGCCACGCTGCGCCGGCGCATCGGCGTGATCTTCCAGGACTTCGCCCGCTACCAGCTGCAGGTGGGCGAGAATATCGGGGTTGGCGATATCGAGGGACTGCGTGATGAATCCCGCTGGCGCAGCGCGGCGGTCAAGGGCAAGGCTGCCGAGTTCGTCGAGACCCTGCCCGCAGGCTATCGCACGCAGCTGGGACGCTGGTTCGCCGACGGACGCGAACTGTCCATGGGCCAGTGGCAGAAGATCGCGCTGGCGCGGGCGTTCATGCGTGAAGAGGCGGACATCCTGGTGCTCGATGAACCCACGGCGGCCGTGGATGCCGCCGCCGAGGCCGAGATCTTCGAGCACTTCCGTGAGCTCACGGTCGGGCGCATCGCAATCCTGATCTCGCATCGCTTCTCGACGGTGCGCCGCGCGGACCTGATCGTGGTGATCGAGGACGGCCGGATCCTCGAAAAGGGCACGCACGAGACGCTGATGGCGGCCGGCGGGCGGTACGCGCGGCTGTTCGAGCTGCAGGCGGAAGGGTATCGCTGAGGGGCTCGCAGCGGCTTGATCTGAGCCAGGGGAGGCGCTGTCACGCCTGTTGTGTTCGCTTGGTGGACGCTGAAGGTTCTCGACCTGCAGGCGGCAGCCCGACAGCCATACGCTCGACCGCCATGAACCTGATCGAGCGTGAGTTGCGCAAGGGCTGGCTTCGCACACCTGCACGGAGGACGTCGTCATGAATCCGCAATCCCTGACGAACAACGGGTTGCGCGCTGCTGCGCTGTCCACTGTGTTGCTGGCGGCGCCTGTTTTGGCCGAGGATGGTGACTGGCGCTCCTTCGGCCGCGACCCCGGAGGCAGTCAGCATTCACCGCTGCTGCAGATCAACACAAGCAATGTGTCGCAGCTGAAGCCCGCCTGGACGCATCGCAGCGGCGACTTTGTTGACGCCTCCCTGGCAGATGGCGGAACCGTGCTGCAGGCCACGCCCCTGCACATCGATGGCAGCCTGTATTTCTGTACGCCGATGAACCGCATCATTGCCCTGGATGCACGAACCGGTCGCGAGCGCTGGGTCTTCGACCCCCATCGTCCGGATGCACGCACCGGTCGCGAGGCATTGACTGAGCCGCTGGGGCGTCCCCGACGTTGCCGGGGCGTGGCCTACTGGGAAGCGGCCGCGGATGCGGACGCCTCGGAAGAGGTATGTCGGGCGCGCGTATTCATGAATGGCGATGCGGGCCGTGTGTACGCAGTCGATGCCGCCACCGGTGAGCCCTGCAGCGATTTCGGTGCAGCCCAGGGTTACGCCGGCTGGGTCAGCCATCTCGACTTCGAAAATCATGGCGAAGGACCTGCCGGCGCGGCCACTTCTCCGCCTGCAATTCTTGGCGATCTGGTGGTCGCAGCGATGGCCACCAGCGACGGCATCACCAACGCCAAGAACGGCTTCGTACGCGCCTTCGATGTTCGCAGCGGAGAACTCCGATGGGAGTTCGATCCGATTCCTGTCGAATACCGCGACATCACCGGCGCAGCTCACGTCTGGTCGACGATCAGCGTGGACGTAGAGCGAAACCTGGTGTTCCTGCCTACCAGCAGCCCGTCCACCGATTACTATGGAGGCCGCCGGCGTGTCGACATGCCGCTGGTCAACGCCATTGTTGCGCTCCACGGTGATACCGGTGAGGTGGCATGGTCGTTCCAGACCGTGCGGCACAACCTGTTCGACTATGATCTCGTTGGCCATCCCCTGCTGGTGGACATTCAGCGTGACGGGCGCAGTGTCCCGGCCGCATTGCTGCAGACGAAGATGGGCTGGCTGTTCGGCTTTGAACGAGGCAGCGGGGAGCCCCTCTGGCCTATCGTCGAGCGTGCAGTGCCCGGCACTGACGTGCCCACTGATGAGGCGGCACCGACCCAACCGGTGCCCGAACAGATGGCGGCTTTTGCACGCCAGGAAGTCACCCGCGATGAACTGTTCGGCCTGACGCCTATCGACAGGCATTTCTGCCGGCGTCAGTTCGACCGGCTTCGCTACGAGGGCATGTATACACCGCCGTCCATGGCTGGTGCGATTGTGTTTCCGTCTGCGCTTGGCGGAGGAAACTGGGGCGGTGCGGCCTATGATCCCGCCAGCAATCTGCTGATCATCAAGGCCTCGAATCTGGCCCATGTCATCCGCGTGATCGCGAAAGAGGATGTCGAGGCAGAAGATGCCACGCCCCCGCAAGACTTCCTGACGCGGCCGCTGGTCGGCACCGCATACAGAGTCGAGGGAGAAACCTTCGCCTCGCCCCTGGGCATTCCATGTACGCCGCCCCCCTGGGGCACCCTGACGGCACTGGACATGGGCAGCGGTGAGATTCGCTGGCAGATTCCGCTAGGCCAGGTGCGGCGAGCCGGGCTGACAGTACCGAAACGCTTTGGCTGGGGATCACCCAATGTCGGTGGCCCGATCACCACCGCGGGGGGCCTGACCTTCATCGCCGCGACCATGGACTCGAAGATTCGGGCGCTGGACACGGCAACCGGACAAGAACTCTGGATCAGCGATCTGCCTGTGCCTGGCATGGCCGTGCCAATGACCTATACCGTCGATGGCCGACAGTATGTCGTGATTGCTGCCGGCGGCAATGCGCAGGTGGGTACCCGTATCGGCGACTACCTGGTCGCCTACGCGCTGCCTGAATGACCCGGCAACGTGCAGCTGGGAGATAAGCAGTCGCGGGTCAGTGCCGGCAGCAGCGAGCGGCTGAGGCGCAGAGGCCTTAGCTTTACCTTACCCGACGCAACTCGAGCATCTCGCCGGGCGGCGTACCGAATAGCTGCTGGCCCTGTGCATCGAAGCCACGTTCCGTCTGGCGCAGCGCCTCAGGGGTCAGCTGCAGCTCCGCCTCGATGTGGCGGTAGTCCTGGTGACGGGTCGAGAAAATGCGGCACCGCGCCGGATCGACGTAACTGCGCCATCCCTCCGCCGACTGCCGCCACATGGGATCGCAGTCGGCCGGCAGCTCGCTGACGAGGTCGTCTGCAGTGAGCGCGGCGAACACGGCAGCGTTGTCGAACTGGTCGGCGAACCGCGCCGGCTCGGCAAAACTGTAGGTGCGCTGGCGCAGCTGCCCGCTGGCCGGGTCCGGCTCGATGACCAGCAGGCGTTGCCGATAGACGCGCTGCCCGGGACCCGAATTCAGCTGCCAGTAGAGCACGTGAGTCCCTAGCGCGGAATTCTCCACGCGGACACGATGGTCGGTGAGCTGCGGCGCATCGGGGCTGTGGCTGTCATGCGTCGTCTGGTAGCGGCCCTCCAGCAGCGACACGAGGCTGTCGGCAGATGGCGCAGCCATAGCACGCGCGGTCAGGGCCGCACCCGCGCACAGCAGCAGCACCAGACACACGGACAACTTCGCCGCTTGGTCGCCGGGGCGACGGCCTCGTGTGATCATCGCCCCTCCCGCCCGCCGCGTGCCTGCCATGCCGCCAGCACGGCCGCCTCCTTGTCGGCGGCCAGACCAGCGCGCAGCGTTGCCTGGCGTTCGGCCGGCTGTGAGCGAAACCACTCCAGGGTATCCGCCGTGGTCGTGGCCAGCGGGCGGAAGCTCAGCCCGGCGGCGACGGCACGCTCGATGCCGACCTCGGACACCGGATCGCGCGGTCCGAACCAGGTGGTCATCTCGCTCCAGGCCGAGACCCCGTGCTGTGCCAGAAACGCCGCCGGCAGCCAGTGGATCTGCAGCTCAAGATCGCCCGACAGGGCGGCGCGGATGCCGTAGAGCTGCTCGGCCATGGTCAGCCGCGAGCGCGGGCCGGCCGCATTGTAGTTTCCGGGCGCGCCGCTCTCGGCCATACGCACGGTCCACTCGGCGAGATCACGCGCATCGATGATCTGCACCGGGTCCAGACCGTCGCCGGGCGCGACGATATCGCCACCCCGGGCCAGGCGCCATGGCCAGTACGTGAAGCGGTCGGTGCCATCGCGCGGCCCGACGATCAGCGTGGGACGGATGATCGTCGCACGTTCGCCATACCAGCGCCGCGCCTCATGCTCGCAGGCGGCTTTCATATGGCCATAGATGGCCGGCGTGAAAGTCTCGGCGCGGATGTCCAGCGGATCACCGTCACTGTAGCTCAGCACGGGAGAGTCTTCATCGATGTGCGTAAGGCCTTCGAAGTCGTAGACCGACACCGTGGAGATGAACAGGTAGCGCTCCGTGTGCTCGTGCAACACCTTGCCCATGTCGTGCACCCAGTGCGGCAGGGTCGACGGGTTATCGATGACGGCATCCCACCGTCGCCCGCGCAACGCATCAAGCTCACCCAGGTGGCGGTCGCCGGTGAGCTGTTCCACAGCTTCCGGCAGGACTTGCGTGTTGCGCCCACGATTGAATACCGTGACTTCGTGGCCACGCGCCCGGGCGTAGGCCACCTGGAAAGGCCCGGTGAATCCCGTGCCGCCCAGGATCAGCAGGCGCAAAGGTCGCTCGGCCGCAGCAATGCCGGTCGTGTCCAGGCCGGCGAAAGCCATGGGGCCAGTGCCCAGCGCACCAGCACCCAGCGCCGACAGACCAAGAAATTCACGACGATCGAGGCTCATGACACGACTCCGCAAGCAGGTGACACGGCATGTAACCCGACCCGTGCGGTGCACGAAGCCGGCGAGCCGCATACAATCGGCCCATGAGCACAAGATACCTTACGACAGCCGTGATGGCCGCAGTGCTTGGGCTGGGCATTGCGGCCTGCGAGCCGCCGCCGGCCGAGCCGGCTGAAGTGGACGGGCGCTGGCGCGGCGAGTTGCTGTCACCTGGCGGTGCCCTGCCATTCGGGCTGGAGTTCGACCGTGGCGAGGAGGGTCAGCTCCAGGCCTGGCTGATCAATGGCGCCGAGCGCGCCCGCATCCGTGAGGTGCGCCGCGAGGGCGACCAGCTGGAGCTGGCCATGCCTGCGCTGGGCAGCATGATCCGCGCCAACATCAGCGAGGGCCTGATCAGCGGCCAGTTGCAGCTGACCCGCCCGGGTGGTGAGCAGCAGCTGCTGCCGTTCAGCGCGCGCCCTGGCGACTGGCGCTTTTTTCCGGAGCCCGCACCGGTCGCCGTGGACTTCTCCGGCCGATGGGCGGTCGAGTTCGCCGGTAATGGCGATCCCTCGCCAGCGGTCGCGGAGTTCACCCAGGACCGCGGTCGGGTCACCGGTACCTTCCTCACGCCGACCGGAGACTACCGCTTCCTTGAAGGCGAGGTACGCGAGCGCGAACTTTTTCTCTCGACCTTCGGTGGCGGGCACGCGTTCCTGTTCCGGGCGCGCATGGACGACGCGGGCGAGCTGACCGGCGATTTCTGGTCGGCTCTGCACTGGCATGACACCTGGGTGGCCAGACGCGACGATGGCGCGAGCCTGCCCGACCCCACGACACTGACACCGCTCGCCGATACCGATCAGCGTTTCGACTTCGAGTTTCCCGACCTCGACGGCGATACCGTCACGCTGCAGGACGACTACTTCGACGACAAGGTCGTCATCGTGACGATCGGCGGCAGCTGGTGCCCCAACTGCCATGACGAGGCGGCATTCCTTGCGCCCTGGTACCGACAGAACGCCGGGCGTGGCGTGGCCATCGTCGGCCTGATGTACGAGCACTTCGGCGATTTCGAACGCGCCGCAGCTGCGGTGGGCGAGCTGCGCGACGAGTATGGCATCAACTATCCGCTGCTGATCGCCGGCATCTCCGACAAGGATGAGGCCGCCGCCACACTGCCGATGATCGAGGAGATCATCGCCTACCCAACGACGATCTTCCTGGACCGTGAGCGGCGTATTCGGCGTGTACACACGGGCTTCCTCGGCCCCGGTACCGGTGAATACTTCGAGCGCTGGCGAGACGAGTTCAGCGCCTTCATGAACGAATTGCTGGCGGAAGATCCCGCCTGAGAGGAGCCCTTCATGCCGTCTTTTGACGTCGTGTCCGAAGTGGACATGCACGAGGTTCGCAATGCCGTGGACCAGGCCGGCCGCGAGGTCACCAATCGCTTCGATTTCAAGGGCACGGATGCGCACTTCGAACTCGAGGACAACCGTATCACGCTGCATGCCCAGGTCGACTTCCAGCTCCAGCAGATGCTCGATATCCTGCTGCCGAAGCTTGCCAAACGCGGGGTCGATATAGACTGCCTGGACACCTCGGCCGAGCCGGTAACCTCGGGCCAGAAGGTCTACCAGGTCGTCACCATTCGCTCAGGCATCGACCAGGAGCTGGCGAAAAAGATCATCCGCCTGGTCAAGGATGCCAAGCTCAAGGTGCAGACGGCGATCCAGGGCGAGAAACTGCGCGTCACCGGCAAGAAGCGCGATGACCTGCAGGCAGTGATCGCGCTGCTCAAGCAGGCGGACCTGGATCTGCCACTGCAATACGAAAACTTCCGCGACTGACGCGGTCCGACCCCACGCCTGGACTGGCCCTGTAATGAGCGTGTTACGCCGCGAGCAGATCGTCTTCGACGCCAAGGACGCGGCACTGCGCGAGGACGTGCACGTGCTCGGCGCGCTGGTCGGCGATCTGGTGCGCGAGCAGGGCGGCCAGTCACTCTACGAACTGGTGGAGACCGCACGGCGCGCAGCCATCGAACGTCGCGAGGAGCAGGAGGGCGCCGATGCCCGCCTGGTCGGACTGGTCGACACGATGAAGCCCGATACGGCGCGCGAGTTCATTCGCGCCTTCTCGACCTACTTCCAGATGGTCAACACTGCCGAAAAGGTGCACCGGATCCGGCGTCGGCGCCAGTACCTCAACGAGCCGGACAATCCCCAGCCCGGCGGCTTTGAGGACACGCTGCGACGCATGCAGGCCCAGGGCGCTGACTACGGGCAGGTCGCCGCCCAGCTGGCGCAGATGATGATCGAGCCGGTATTCACCGCTCACCCCACCGAATCCACGCGGCGCACCATTCTGCGCAAGCAGCAGAACATCGTGCGGCGCATGGTTGATCTGCTCAACCCCACGCTGACACCGCAGGAACGGCGCACGGGGCTGGCCCGCATTCGGCTGGAGCTGACCAGCAGCTGGCAGACGGAAGAGCACCCCAACGAGCGCATGACCGTCGCCGATGAGCTCGAGCATGTGCTGTTTTTCCTTACCGACGTGCTGTATTCGATGATCCCGCCGTTCTACGAGGCACTTGAGCACACGCTGGCGGAGGTCTACGACCGCGACGAGGTTCACGTGCCCAGCTTCCTGCGCTTTGGCTCCTGGGTCGGCGGCGACATGGACGGCAACCCGGAGGTCACGGCCAAAACCCTGCGCGAAGCCCTGGCGCGGCAGCGCGCGCTGATCCTCAACCTCTACTACGAAGAATGCGCCGGGCTGGCCCGCAAGCTCAGCCAGACCTCCGGTCGCAATGAGGTGCTGCCCGAAATCACGGAGCGTACCCGCAGCTACTCCGGCCATTTCCCTGAAGCCGCGCACGAAGTCCCCGCCCGTCATCGGGACATGCCCTATCGCGTGCTGCTGCGCCTGATCATGGCAAGGCTGCAGTCGACCTTCGACGAGGGCAGCTATCCCTACGAGAGCGCCGGGGAACTGCTTGAAGACATCAGACTGATCGGCCAGAGCCTCGCAGCACACAAGGGTCACAATGCAGGGCTGTTTGCAGTCAACCGGCTGTTGCGCCGGATCGAGACCTTCGGCTTCCACCTGGCCGGCCTGGACGTGCGCCAGGACGCGGCCGTTCACCGCAGCGTCGTCGGCGAGGGCCTAGGCGAGCCCGACTGGGAAGACATGGACCGCGACGCGCGCCGCGATCGGCTGCTGAAAGCCCTGGAGGATCGCGAGCTGCCGCACGGCTCGCTGTCATCGAATGCGCGAAAGGTGCTCGCGGTGTTCCAGGCCATCGGCTACTGCCGCCGCAAGTACGGTCGCGGCGCGATCGGTGCCTATATCGTCAGCATGACCCACGGGGTCGACGATATCCTCAGTGTCATGCTGCTGGCGCGCTGGGGAGAGCTGGCGCGAAAGTCCGGGGCGGTACCGATCGATCTCGTGCCGCTGTTCGAGACCGTCGAGGATCTCGAGCGCGCACCCGAGATCATGCGTGAACTCTTCGGCCTGCCGGTCTACCGGGCGCATCTCGAACAACGCGATGACCAGCAAATGGTGATGGTTGGCTACTCCGACAGCAACAAGGACGGCGGTCTGGCCGCGGCGCGCTGGGCGCTGCACAAGTCCCAGCAGTCGCTGGTGACCACGCTGGCGGATGCGGGTGTGGGCCTGACACTGTTCCATGGTCGCGGCGGCACCATCAGTCGCGGCGGCGGCAAGACGCATGCGGCGGTGATGGCCTCGCCACCCGGCGCGGTGCGCGGCCGGCTGCGCGTTACCGAACAGGGCGAGATCATCAACCAGAAGTATGGCCTGCGCGTCATCGCGATGCGCACGCTGGAGCAGTCCTGGAGCGCGGTGCTGGAGAACGCTCTGCAGCCGCGCAGCGTCCCGGCAAAGGAGCAGGCCTGGGCGGAGGTCATGGAGACCCTGGCCGATGCCAGCCGCGACCGGTACAAGAAGCTGGTTTACGGCGACCAGCGCTTTGCCGATTATTTCCGCAGCGCCACCCCGGTCGATGTCATCGAGCGCATGCGTATCGGCTCACGCCCGCCGGCACGCCAGCCATCGGCATCCATCGAGGACCTGCGGGCGATCCCATGGGTGTTCTCGTGGAGCCAGGCGCGCTTCGGCCTGCCGGGGTGGTTCGGACTGGGTACCGGCCTGGCCGCAGCCGCCGAGCGTCATGGCGAGGACGTGCTCCGGGAGATGGCCAGCGACTGGTATTTCCTGTCCACTCTGCTCGGCGATGTCGAAATGGTGCTGGCCAAGTCCGATATCACGATCGCCCGGCGCTATTCACAGCTGGCCAGTGATCTGCATGAGCGCTACTTCCCGATCATTCGCCAGGAATTCGAGCTGACGCAGGAGTGGATCCTGCGTCTGAAAGGCCAGCAGACATTGCTGGAACGCGACAACACCCTGCGCCGCTCGATCCGGCTGCGTAATCCCTATATGGATCCGATGAGTTTCCTGCAGGTCGACCTGCTGCAGCGCTGGCGTGCCTCCGGACGCGAGGATGAGGCGACCTTCCGCGCGCTGATGGCCTCCGTGAACGGCATCGCCCACGGTCTGCAGAACACCGGCTGAATCGACTCTACGAGGCCAGGTCCACTTCGACGCGATTGCGCCCGGCGCGCTTGGCCTCATAGAGCCGCTGATCCGCCTGGCGCAGCAGGCGGCTGCGGTCATAGCCCGGACGCATTTGTGCCACCCCGGCACACAATGTCACGATCAGCCCTGGCGAGATATCGCTCCAGTCGGTGTTCTCGACAGTCTCGCGCAGATGCTCGCAGGCACGCGCCGCGCTGTCGAGACCGGTATTCGGGAAACACAGCAGAAATTCCTCGCCGCCGAATCGCGCCACCATGTCGGCGCTGCGGCAGTTCTCGATCAGCAGATGCGAGACACGCTTGAGCACGATGTCGCCAACCTGGTGGGAATGCGCGTCGTTGATGCGCTTGAAGTGGTCCAGATCGATAATTGCGATGGCGAAGGCCCGGCGCTGTTCCACGAAATCGCGAATGCCTTCCTCGAGAAAGCGATCAGCAAAGCGCCGGTTGAACAGGCCGGTCAGCTGATCGTGTGTGGCCTGGCGTTCGAGTTCGTGGGTCTGTTCCCGCAGCAGCTTCGTACGCTCGTTGACGATTTCTTCCAGCCGGCTGCGCATGCGCGCAAACTCGGTCAGCGCCAGCAGTCCCACCGCGAGCACGATAAGCAGCAGCACGACGACGGCTGGCTCCATGCGGTTGAAAATGATTGCGACAAAGATGGCACACAGGGCGGCGGCGCCCTCGACGGCAAACACGAAAGGATTGAACGGCCAGTAGCCCTGGCGCGATGAGATCCAGGAGTCGAGCAGCATCATCAGGTCGTTGAGCACCTGCATCGCGAGCACCAGCAGAATCAGCGCGAGCACCTGCTCCACCCCGAGCGAGTACAGCGGCACGGCGCCACCCACCCATACGTAGAGCCCGCCACACAGCAATGTGAGCAGCGTCATCAGCCCGGCATTGTGGCAGGCGGCACCGAGCACCCGCTGCCATGGCTGGCCGCGACGCAGGCGCTGCCACGGATATATCAGCGAGGCCAGTCCATTGACCCAGGCTGCGGCGATCGGCCCCAGCACGAGGATGCAGGAGATCTGGGCCACTCGGTCGAAGGATACGTAGCCGACACCCGCATGGCGGTAACCGGTGCTGATCGTGAACAGACCGAATATCAGGAAGAACACCGCCAGCATTGGCGAACGGCCGGCAAGGGGATCGCCGCTGGTCAGCGTGGCGCCCAGCAGGGCCGCCAGTGCCACGACGAACAGCACCGCTGCATAGGCGGACTCTGCCTTGCGCAGCGATGGCGGGGCGGGCGCAGGCGCGGCACTCATGGCAGACGGAGGACAGTCACTGACGAATCCATTCTCGAAGTCTACCAGTCGGACAGCCGCCAGAAGCGGCTACGAGTCATAACACAGCCCGTCGCTCAGCGGGTGCGGCGCACTGGCGGAATCCAGCGGATGACGCGCGCCTCCAGCGCCTCGGGCGTTTCGCTGCGCGGCGGGCGCACGCGGCCGCGCACCGAGATGCCGGCCCGGTGCACGCTCTCAGGATCACCTGAGACCAGGGGATGCCAGGCGGCCAGGCCACGACCTTCCGCCAGCCGGCGGTACGCGCAGGTGCGCGGCAGCCAGGCCAGTGTCTCCAGGTCACCGGGGGTCAGCCGCACGCAGTCCGGCACCCGCTGGTGACGCCGGGCGTAGTCACTGCAGCGGCAGCTGCGCCGGTCGAGCAGCCGGCAGCTCGCATCGGTGAAGTGAACCGTGCCGGTGTCTTCGTCCTCCAGCTTGTGCAGACAGCAGCGCCCGCAGCCATCGCACAGCGATTCCCACTGGGCCTCATCCATGTCCGCCAGCGCGGTGTTCTCCCAGAACGGGGCTGAGGGTGGTGTACGGCGGCTCATCGCCGCAGTCTAGCGCAGGGACGGGCAGCCATTGGCATGCAACAGCACGGATGGTCGATAATTCATGAATTATTCATTGGGAGACAGCGCCCATGACAATCCCCTTGCGACTCACACCCCTGTTGTTCCTGGCCGGCCTGATCGCCTGTTCGCCGCCGCCCGAGCAAGCAGCTTCGACTCAGCGCCCATCACTGCCGGCGACGGTAGCCATCTCCGCCGAGCAGATCGCAGAAGACATCCGCACACTGGCCTCGGATGAATTCGAGGGCCGGGCACCCTCCTCCCGTGGCGAGGAACTCACCATCGCCTTTCTCCAGCAGCGCTTTGCAGACATGGGCGTGGGCCCCGGCAACGGCGAAAGTTATCTGCAACAGGTCCCGCTGGTGTCGATCACCGCCGAGGAGGTCAGCGACATGGAGGTCGTCGCCGCGCAGGCCCAGCAGCCCCTGTCGTTCGAGTACCGCCGCGACATGATGGCGTGGACGCGGCGCGTCGTGCCCGAATCGGCGCTCAGCGACAGTGAGCTCGTGTTCGTCGGCTACGGCATCACCGCACCCGAGTACGACTGGGATGACTATGCCGGCCTCGATGTGCGCGGCAAGACCGTCATCATCATGGTCAACGACCCGGGCTTCGCCACCGGCGATGAGACGCTGTTCAACGGCCGGGCGATGACCTATTACGGACGCTGGACCTACAAGTACGAGGAAGCCACCCGCCGGGGTGCCGCCGGCGCGCTGATCGTGCACAACAGCGCTGCGGCCGGCTATCCGTGGGCGGTGGTCTCGGGCAGCTGGTCGGGCCCGCAGTTCGACCTGATCAGCGCCGATGGCAACGCAGGCCTGCCCGCCATCGAGGGCTGGCTTACCGAGGCGGCAGCCACCGAACTGTTCGCAGCCAGTGACCTGGACTACGCGAGCCTTGCAGCCAAGGCATCCACGCGCGAGTTCCAGCCTGTTGCGCTGGCCGGCAGTCATGCCTCGGTGCGGGTCTCCAACCGGGTTCGCAGTTCCGTGTCCAACAACGTGATCGCGCGCATCGAGGGCAGTCACTATCCCGACGAAACCATCATCTACATGGCGCACTGGGATCACCTTGGGAAAGATGAGCGACTGGAGGACAACCAGGTCTTCAACGGCGCCATCGACAACGCCACCGGCACCGCCGGCCTGCTGGCCATCGCCGAGGCGTTTGCAACACTGGAAACGCCCCCGGAGCGCAGCATCGTGTTTCTGGCGCTGACGGCAGAGGAAGCCGGGCTGCACGGATCGGCCTATTACGTGAACAACCCGGTCTATCCACTGGCTACGACGGTCGCGGCCATCAACATGGATGCAATGCGCAGCGTCTGGGGTCCGACACACGACCTGATCGTGGTCGGCAAGGGCGCCTCAGCGCTCGAGGATCACCTGGCACGCGCCGCGGCAGTAAAGTCGCGGACGCTGGTGGGCGAGGCGCAACCCGAACAGGGTATGTTCTACCGTTCAGATCACTTCAACTTCGCCAAGGCCGGCGTACCGTCGCTGTATACCAGCGGCGGTATCGACCACGTCGAGCGGGGTCGGGAGTTCGGCCTGGCCAGACGACAGGAATATACCCAGCTGCACTATCACAAGGTCACCGACGAGTTCGATCCGGACTGGGACTTCAGCGGCATCGTCGACGAACTGGAGATCAACTTCCTCGTCGGTCATGGTCTGTCGATGAGCCGCGAGTTTCCGAACTGGTACGAGGGCAACGAGTTCCGGGCAGCGCGCGACGCCTCCGCGGCACAGCGCGCCGCGAGATTGCAAGGTGAGTGAGTCAGCACCGCGCAGCGACGCGCACGCCGTGTTCCTGGATTACGCGACCCTCGGCCCGGGGGACGTGGCTGCAGAGCCGCTGCTGGCGCTGCTGCCGGAACTGCAGATCCACGGCGATACGCGCCCGGATCAGGTCCACGCGCGCCTGGCCGGTGCGCAGTTCGTGTTCGCCAACAAGATCCGCTTCAATGCGGCGGCCATGGACGCGGCCGAAGGCTTGCGTTTCATCGGCCTGACCGCCACCGGCGCCGACAACGTCGACCTGGCCGCAGCGCGCGAGCGTGGCATTGCCGTATGCAACATCCGCGACTACTGCACGCAGTCGGTGGCACAGCACGCAATCGCCATGATGCTCTCGCTGACCCAGCAGCTTGGCGCCTATCATCGCGACGTCGTGGCCGGCCGCTGGGGCGCCAGCGGGCAGTTCTGCCTGTTCGACTACCCGATCCGGGAACTCTCGGGCCGGAATTTCGCAGTCGTCGGTTACGGCGTACTGGGCGGCGCGACGGCGCGCATCGCCGAGGCCATCGGCATGAACCTGCTGATCGCGGCCCGGCCAGGCAGCAGTGAACCGACACCTGCGGGACGCCTCGAACTGACCGACCTGCTGCGTCAGGCCGATGTCGTGAGCCTGCATTGTCCACTGACCGAGCACACCCGCCACCTGATCGGTGCGCCCGAGCTCGAGATCATGAAACCCGACGCGCTGCTGCTGAATACCGCGCGTGGGGGCCTGGTCGATACCCGCGCGCTGGCAACGGCGCTGCGCGCGGGGGGAATCGGCGGCGCCGGAATCGACGTACTTGAGGAAGAGCCGCCGGTGAACGGCAGCCCGCTGATCGAGCTGGCGCTGGAACAGGGCCGGCACAACCTGATCCTGACGCCCCACGTCGCCTGGGCGGCGCGCGAGGCACGCACGCGGGCCATCGCCGAAGTGGCGGCCAACGTCGCGGCGTTTCTCTCGGGGGAGCGACGCAACCGGATCGACTGAAACTTGAACTTCCAGGAGACGCAGGTGCGCAGAATCATCGTGTGGTTTCGTCGGGATCTGCGCCTTGCCGACAATCCGGCGCTGCTCGCAGCGCTGGATGAAGACGCGGAAATTCTGCCCGCGTGGATCGATACGCGCGATGATGAAGGCGACTGGCCCCCTGGCGAAGCATCTCAATGGTGGCTGCATCACAGCCTTGAGGCCCTCGGCAATGCGCTGGGCAGGCGTGGCAGCCGACTGATTGTGCGTGGCGGACCGGCGATGGCGGCCATTCGCGACCTCGTCGCCGAAACCGGTGCCGACGCGGTGTTCTGGAACCGGCTGTATGAGCCGCACGCCGTGGCCCGCGACAGTGAGATCAAGCGCTGGCTGAACGACCAGGATCTGACGGTGCGCAGCTTTTCCGCCTCGCTGCTGGTCGAGCCCTGGCGCGTAGCCACCGACGCAGACAAGCCGTATCGCGTGTTCTCGCCGTTCTGGCGGAAAGCGAAAAAGCAGATCGCAGCACGCCCCCCCACCGCCGCGCCTGACACACTGCGCGGGCCGTCCGACTGGCCGGCCTCGCTGTCACTGGCGGACCTCAAACTGCTGCCGACGATGGACTGGGCCGATGGTTTTGGCAGCCACTGGACACCGGGCGAAGCCGGTGGCCACGCCGCGCTGGAGCAGTTCATTGAGGCGGCACTGGGCGAGTACGCCACGGCGCGCGAAGTGCCCGCCGTCGCCGGCTCCTCGAAGCTGTCACCGCACCTGCATTTCGGCGAACTCTCACCCGATCAGGTCTGGAGCGCGGTGGCAAGTCATCTGCCGGTCGCAGGCAACGATGCCGAGCATTACCTGCGGGAACTGGGCTGGCGAGAGTTCGCCCATCATGTGCTGTATCACTTCCCCGAGACACCCAGCCGGCCACTGAACGATCGCTATGCGGATTTCCCGTGGCGCAAGGACCATGGCGACATGCTGGGGGCCTGGCAGCAGGGCCGCACGGGTCTGCCCATCGTCGATGCCGGGATGCGCCAGCTCTGGCAGACGGGCTGGATGCACAACCGGGTGCGCATGATCGTCGCCTCGCTGCTGGTCAAGAACATCCGGGCACCCTGGCAGGCCGGTGCGCACTGGTTCTGGGACACGCTGGTGGATGCCGATCTGGCCAGCAACACCTTAGGCTGGCAGTGGGCCGCCGGCTGCGGGGCGGATGCGGCACCGTACTTCCGCATCTTCAATCCCGTGCGCCAGGGCGAGAAGTTCGATGCGCAGGGCAGCTACGTCCGGCGCTGGGTGCCCGAGCTTGCGAAGATGCCTGACAAGTGGATCCACCAGCCGTGGGCGGCACCGGAGAAGGTGCTGGCCCAGGCCGGCATTACCCTTGGACGAGACTATCCGCGGCCCGTGATCGATCTGGCGCGCTCCCGCGATGAGGCCCTGACGGCACTCAAGGCACTGAGCACTTAACGGGCGCGGCTATCCGCCAAGTGAACACCGCGACGGGGGCGCTTTTCTCCTACCGTCCGCTTGGGCTCAATCGGAACTTCAGTGTTCCGCGGCCTGAGGAGGCGCCCATGTTTCGCCCTGCTGTTTCGAGTTCGGCTGTTGTCATGCTCAGCTGGCTGCTAGTCGGCTGCGCCCCCGAGGGAGCCCAGGAACCCGAGCACGATCACGATGACGCGGCGGCGGCAGCAACAGCGGCGGCACCGGGCACTGATCGCTTCAGCGCAGAAGATGAAGCACTGCACCTGGTTCGTTTTGATCGGCTAATGGAGGCTGCGCGCCTAGGCGCAGGTCTCGATGCCTACGACCCGCTGGCGCCGGTCGAAGGCGCCGGAGAGCTGGTACCGTGGCCGCACGCCGACGACGCGCAGCGCGCGATCGACGAGTCCGTGCTTGCGGGCGCCCGACAGTATGCCGAGCGCATGAACTCGAACGCGCTGCTGATCTGGCGAGAAGGTCTGCTCGAGCTCGAGGCCTACTTCGGTGAACACACGCGCGAGAGCCTGGTGGTGTCGCGCTCGCTGGCCAAGCCGCTAACGGCCATTGCCGTCGGACGGGCGCTTGACCTGGGACACATCACCTCGCTCGACCAGCCGGTCGCGGATTTCATCGATGAGTGGCGCGGGGATACGCGCCGCGAAAAGATGTTGCTGCGCCACCTGCTGGACATGCGCACTGGCTTTCTGCCCCAGGGGTTGTCGTCGGATCCGCAGCACGTTCTCAATCGCGCCTACCTGCATCCCCGCCATGACGAGGTCATCATTCATGAGTACCCCGTGGTCGATGAGCCCGGGACGCGTTATGAATACAGCAACGCGACCTCCGAACTCGTTGCGGTGGTGATCCAGCGGGCCACCGGCATGCGCTACGAGGATTTCCTGTCACAGGAGGTCCTGAAACCCATTGGCGCGGCAGGCGGCGAGATCTGGCTCAATCGCCCCGACGGCGTCGCCCATTCCGGCTGCTGCATCCTGCTGCCGGCACAGACCTGGCTGAGGCTGGCGATCCTGCTGCTCGAGGACGGTGCCTGGGAGGGTACGCAACTGTTACCCGAGGGCTACGTTGCCGAAATGAAGACCGGCACACCCCAGAACGTGCGCTACGGTCTGGGCGTGTACGTGCCGGGTCCGTATACCGAGCGCCGCCCCTTCGGAAACCTGGAACGCCAGCCGGAACTCGGCCCGGGTGTGCTGCACTCCGAGCCGTTCCTGGCCGATGACCTGTTCATGTTCGATGGCAATGCCAACCAGGTGGTCTACATCGTGCCCTCGCAGCGATTGATCATCCTGCGTACCGGCGGCAATCCGCCGCGTGATGACGAGTGGGACAACAGCTACCTGCCGAACCTGCTGATCTCGGCACTGCAGGGAAGTGACGGGGACGCGGCGCCGCAGGCGCAGGCCGGGGCGCGCGCGCACCGCTGAGACCGGCGCAGCCGGATTTCGGCTCATGACGGCGTCGGGGTCCGGCAGTACGCGAAACCCTGGCGAAAAAATGGGGGTGGCCCTTTCGGACCACCCCCGACGCGGCATCCCTGCCGCGCCCTGCCTCCCTGCTGGGGGGGAAGCCGGGTGTCAGGCCGCCGCGGCCGCCTGAGACGTGTCGTCACCGAAGCCCAGCACGGCAGCCACGGCATGAATGACTGCGGCGATGCGCACGGCGCTCTGGATTGCCTGGCGCGACACGCCTTCCTTGCGCAGCAGTCGCTCGTGGGAAACGATGCACATGCCGCAACCGTTCACTGCCGAGACCGCCAGCGAGTACAACTCGAAGTCGGCCTTCTCGACCCCGGGGTTGCCGATGACCTGCATGCGCAGACCTGCCGGCATCTTCTGGTACTCCTCGTCTTCGACAAGATGCAGGAAACGGTAGTAGATGTTGTTCATGCCCATGATGGCGGCGGCGGCGCGCGCCGCACGCACGTCGGCCTCATCGAGCGCCGCTTGAGCTTCATGCTCGATGGCGGCACTCAGGTCAGCGTTGCCACTGGCCAGGGCGGATGCCAGGGCGGTGGCCATGATCTGTTTACCCGTCAGACCGGGCGCGCCGGACTCACCAAGGACACTGCCGAGGTTGAGTTTCAGGTCCTTGGCATATTCCGGGATTCGGCTCTTGATCTGTGCGATGTCCATGATGTGCTCCTTTACGGTGGCAGAAGCGGCGGCGCAGCAATGCTCGGCGCCGCCGCCTTTTTGGCTGACACGCTGATGGTCAGGCGACCTTCAGCGTCTCCTGGCCCTTCTGCCAGTTGCATGGGCACAGCTCGTCGGTCTGCAGGGCGTCGAGCACCCGCAGCACCTCTGACGGGTTACGGCCCACGTCCAGATCCGTCACGTAGACGAAACGGATGATGCCGTCAGGGTCGACGATGTAGGTGGCCCGCTGCGCCACCCCTTCGGCAGCATTCAGAATGCCCAGGGTGTCGACAAGCTCGCGACGGATATCCGAGACCATCGGGAACGGCAGGGCATTGAGTTCTTCCTTGGCCTGGCGCCAGGCCAGGTGGACGAACTCCGAGTCCGTGCTGATGCCGAGCAACTCGGCATCACGATCGTTGAAGTCCTCGTTGAGGGCGCCGAATGCGGCAATCTCGGTCGGACACACGAACGTGAAATCCTTCGGCCAGAAGAACACGACCTTCCACTTGCCGGGCTTCGCAGCCGTGGACACGTCCTTGAAGGCCGTATTGATATCGTTGGAAACAACGCCCTTGAGCGTTACTTCAGGAAACTTTGCGCCTATTCCCAGCATGAGAGACACCTCCTTGTTGATCGATTCAATTGAGAACGATTCGCATCGTAGGGAGTCGGCACTGGATTATCCAATCGATTGTTTTTATAGTTTCGATAGATTTTTACTATTGAGTGGCCACGCATGAACTTGAGAACTCTGCGCTACCTTGTCGCGCTCGACGACCGGCGGCATTTCGGACAGGCGGCAGACGCGTGTTTCGTCAGCCAGCCGACACTCTCGGCGCAGATCAAGAAGCTTGAGGAGGAGCTCGGCGTCGAACTGGTCGAGCGCCGGCACAAGAACGTGCTGTTCACCCCCGCCGGCGCAGAAGTCGCGCGGCGCGCCAGGCGCATCATCCAGCAGGCAGACGAGCTCGTCGAAGTGGCCCGTGGCCAGCAGGATCCGATGGTCGGCAAGGTGCGCCTCGGACTGATTCCGACGCTTGCACCCTACATGCTGCCCCACGTCCTGCCACCGCTGCGCCAGCGCTACCCGGAGCTGCGCTGCCTGCTCTATGAATTCCAGACGCTGGTGCTGCTGGAGAAGCTCGACCGCGGCGAACTCGATGCGGCGATCCTGGCACTGCCCGTGCCGCTGGAGTCACTCGAACATCGGGTGGTCTTTGCTGAACCCTTCTTCGTCGCGGTCTCACACGAACATCCGCTGGCCGCGAAACGCGAGATCCGGATCGAGGCGCTGCGCGAGGAAACGCTGCTGCTGCTTGAGGACGGCCACTGTCTGCGTGACCAGGCGCTGGACATCTGCAGCCGCATCGATGTGCACGAAAGCCATGACCTGCGCGCCACCAGCCTGGAGACGCTGCGCCAGATGGTCGCGGCCAATATCGGCGTGACTTTGCTGCCGGGGCTGGCCACACGCGAGCATGACGACGTGGCCACACTGGCGATCCGTCCGGGCTCGCCAAGCCGCGAGATCGCCATGGTCTGGCGCAGCAGCAACCCGCGCGGCCCGACGCTGTCACTGATGGCCGAATCCATCACACAGACCATGGCCGCCGCGCAGCTGCCATGGCGACTCAGGCTGGCGGGATAAGCACCTCGAACTCCACGCCGGTGCGCAGCGTGATGTCTTTCTTGTCGAGATCAGGGCCGAAGGCCTCGATGCCGTTAGCCGCGGGTGTTCGCAGATCCTCGGTGACCTGCGCCGACAGGATCACGACGATGTGGGTGTCATCGTCGTAGACGAAGGGAAATTCGTGCCAGGTGCCGACATCAAGGCACAGACCCGCTGAGCCATCGAAGTAGAACGCCCGCACCGACTCCAGTGCCGGCAGCTCATCGTCACACGGCGGTGCCAGCACGGCGACGAAGGGCTTGCCGGCAAGCGAGATGAACGTCTGGGTATGCAGGAAGTGGCGCTCGAGGTAGCGCACACGGAAAGGCCGGCGACGCAGGCTAGCCAGCGACAGCTCGGTGCCGGAACTGCAGTTGAACGCCACCGGACGGCTCACCGCAACCGCGCCACCGTAGTAGTCGATCCCCAGTGACTTCAGACCCTCGCGCGGGCCCAGCCAGCCGCCGAACGGCGCCAGGGCTTCAGGCGTCGCCGTCTCCAGGCGCAGGGGATGTCGCTGCAGCACCGCGGGGCGTGCAGCTGTTTCAGCGTTAGTCATCGTCATCCTTGTTCAGCTCTTGGCTGCCGCTTCCGTCACCACGGTGCCGCCTGGCTGGCTACCGTCGAACACCGCCTGGTCGAACTCGCCTTCCGAATGCGCGACGATCAGGGACACGGCGCAGTCACCCGTGACGTTGACAGCCGTACGCGTCATGTCCAGCACGCGATCCACACCGAGAATCAGCGCGATGCCCTCGGCTGGCAGGCCCACCGACGCCAGCACGCCGGCCAGCAGCACCAGGCCAACCCCGGGCACACCGGCTGTGCCGACCGAGGCCATGATCACCATCAGCACCACCATCAGCATCTGGGTAAAGCTCAGGTCGACACCGAAGTACTGCGCGATGAAGATCGTGGCCACGCCCTGCATGATCGCTGTGCCATCCATGTTGATGGTCGCACCCAGCGGTACCGTAAACGACGCCACCGATTTTCCAACGCCCAGGCGCTGCTCCACGGTCTTGAGTGTCACCGGAATCGTCGCACCACTCGAGGCGGTGGAAAAAGCGAACGCCTGCACGGCGCGCAACTTGGAGAAAAATGCCCGCGGACTCAAGCCCGTGGTGAATTTAAGCAGCAATGAATACGTCATCACGGCGTGCACGATGAGCATGACCAGCACCAGGATGACGTACTTGAGCACCCCCAGAAATGTAGAGATGCCCGTGGTGGCACCGAGCACCGCAATCAGCGCGAAGACACCGATCGGTGCCACCAGCATGACGAACTCCACCAGGCGCATGATCACGACATTGAAGTCGCTGAAGAACCCGCCGACGCGCTCGCCAGCCTTGCCTGACATGGCCACGGCCAGTCCGATCAGAATCGCGAAGATGATGATCGGCAGCATGTCGCCTTCGGCCATCGCGCGCACCGGGTTGCGGGGCACCATATTGATCAGCACCTGGCCGAAAGACGGCTGGGCAGAGATCTCGCGTGCCACCTGGTCGACGGGACTTGCACCGACACCCGGCTGGACGATCAGCGCACCGATCAGTGCCAGTGAAATCGCCACGCCCGTGGTCAGCATGTACAGAAACACCGCTTTGCCGCCGATACGTCCCAGGCTTGCCGGATCGCTCAGCGCGCTGACGCCGGTGATCAGCGATACGAACACCAGCGGCACCACGAGCATGCTCAGCAGGCGCACGAAAACCTCGCCGACTACGGTGAGCGCGCCATCGATGACGAACGTCCGCACCCACGGCAGATCAGCGATCGTCAGATTCAGCGCGACGCCGAACACCAGTCCGGCGACCAGTGCCATCAGGATTCGGTTGGAGAGTTTACGGTGGTCGAAGCTGGACTCGTCGCTCATGGATTACCGGATGTCCTGTGTGGCAAGCGAACGGCGGCAGGGCCGCCAGGCAGAATGCGAAGGCAGGTCGTCATGGTGCACTGTCGCCAGCCTGTTCATCCAACCATTCAACGAGCTGATCGATCAGGGCTGAAGCTGCCTGCGGCAGCATTTGCGTCGCGCCACGGATGTCCGGGTCGGCGGGCAGGCGCACACTCAGGCGCCGCAGCCGCGGGGCTGCGCCAGGCGGCTGGAGCCTCGCCAGCGCGGCGACGTGAACGTAGGCGCGGTCTTCGGACTCGAACACCTGCTCGAAGGCCTGCAGTTCGATTTCCAGGCGTGTGGGCCTGCCCTCGGCGCGGGTGGCCTCCGAAGCCAGGTGATACTGCACACGATGCGCCAGCAGCTCCGCCGGCGACGCGGCCCACTGGCTGTTCGCGTAGGCCGACAGCGCGCCGGGTTGCTGGTGGGCACGACGATAGAGAATTTCCGGGCCATCGAGCCAGCTTGGTCCGCGCACCCAGGCGAGGCCCACCTGGGCGCCGGCCGGCGACGGCGTGATCTCCGGCAGCGGGCCGAGATCGAACACGCGCGGTGGCGGCGGTGGTTCCGGCCAAAGGCCGGCGCAGCCGGTCAGGACGAGCGCAGCAGCCAACCCGATCAGCCACCGAGTGGCGATGTGCATCAACGATTCTCCTCGTCATCTTCGCCGGGTCCCGGCGGTTGTCTGGGTCGACCGTAGAGTGCGCCTTCAGGGCGCAGCCGCAGCTCCCGGGCCAGCCGTCGGAGTTCACGTCCGGAGCTCTCGAGTTCCGAGAGCAGGCGCTCGAGTCCCGGCAGCGCCTGTGCACCGAACTCATCGGTGAGCCGCCGCCCGGCGCTCGCCACGTCGCGCAGTTCCTCGAGTACACCATCGACCCGGGACAGTGACCCGCTGGCCTCGCCGAGCAGATCGCCCACCGCGTCGAGCGAGGACGAAAATGCCTGGCTGTTGCGCAGGATCTCCTGTTCGATCTGGCTGCTCAGACGATCGATGGCGGCGAGCAGATTGTCGGCGCGGGTCAGGATCGTGACGATACGGTCGCGGTTCTCGTCATCGAACAGGGTGTTAAGTCGCAGCACCAGCTCATTGATATTGGTCAGCAGTTCGGGACCTGAGGCCACGAAGCGATCAAACAGGCCCGGACGCATCGGAATCGTACCCGGATCGTCGATCGAAGTCGGCAAGGGCCGGGGATCCTCGCGGTTGTCATCCAGCTCGATCTGCGTGAGGCCGGTCAGCCCGGAGAGCTGCAGCGTGGCATAGGTGCCGCGACTGACCGGAATATGTTCACTGACACTGATGCTGATGAGGATCTCTGCGGATTCGGCAGGATTGAGCTCGATACGCTCCACGCGCCCGGCGCGCACGCCACGAAAAAACACCTGCGAGCCCTGACCCAGGCCCGTGACGCTGCCTTCGGTGACGACGACGTAGGGACGACTCTGCGCGTCGGCACCCGACAGCCAGTAGGCGGCAAGCAGCGCGCCTGCCGTCAGAACGCTCAGAAAGATTCCGGTCACCAGCGCATAGGCATGGTTGTACATTCAGCCTCCAGCACCATCGAGCACGCGCGCGGCGCGGCTGCCATGGAAGAATTCGCGCACGAAGGGGTGATCCACCTGCATGATCTCCTTGAGCGTGCCCAGCGTGACCAGGCCGCCATCGGCCAGCACTGCAATGCGGTCGCACAGATCCGGCAGCGTCGGCAGATCATGCGTGATCATGACCATGGTGAAGCCCAGGTCGCGATGCAGACGGTTGATCAGCTGCACGAACTTGTCGCTGGCCACGGGATCCAGCCCCGAGGTGGGCTCATCAAGAAACAGCAGCTCCGGCTCCAGCGCCAGCGCCCGTGCAAGGGCCACGCGTTTGACCATACCACCGGAGAGCTCGTAGGGCATCACCGCGGCCACGGCAGGCGCAAGATCGACCATCTGCAGCTTGAGCATCACCAGGTCATTGACCAGGCGCTCGTCTATGCCGCCGAGTTCACGCAGGGGCAGCGCAATATTGTCGTATACGCTCAGGTCCGTGAACAGGGCGCCTGCCTGGAACAGCACGCCACAACGATTGCGCAGCGCCTGTACCCGCGCCGGATCGCCGGTGTTCAGATCCTCACCGAACACCTCGACGCTGCCCGAGGTCGGTCGCAGCAGGCCGATCATCTCGCGCAGCAGCGTGGTCTTGCCGCTGCCCGACCCGCCGACCAGCGCGAGACGCTCACCATAGTGCACACACAGGCTGATGCCTCGATGCACCTCGTTATCGCCGAAGCGGGTGTGAATATCGCGCATGCGAATCACGCAGGCTTGCGTGTTCATGAGAAGCCCACCTCACGCAGCACGATCGAGAACATCGCGTTGAGCACGATGACCAGCGTGATGGCGGTGACCACCGAGCGTGTAGTACGCGCGCCCAGGTCACGGGTATTGGGTTGAACCCGCAGGCCCAGGTGGGTGGCCGTGATGCCGATCACGGCACCAAACACCAGGGACTTGCCCAGGCCGATCCACAGGTTGGCCACCGGCATGCGATCAGGCAGCGAGACGAGGAAGTACTCGAAACCCAGGCCCACGGTCAGCTGCGAGGCAAGGATGCCGCCCACCATGGCAGCCGCGATCGTCCACAACGCGAGCAGCGGCATGACCACGGTCAGCGCCACGACGCGCGGCAGGATCAGGCGTTGCGACACCGACATGCCCAGGGTGGTCATCGCATCGAGTTCCTGGGTCAGGCGCATCACGCCGATCTGCGCGGTAATCGCCGAGCCCGAGCGGCCCGCGACGATGATCGCGGCCAGCATGGGGCCGAGCTCGCGGGTCACGCTGAAGCCGAGCATCTCGACAATGAAAATCTCGGCGCCGTAGTTTCGCAGCTGCAGGGCCGCCTGGTAGGCGATGACCACGCCGATCAGCGCACCCACGAGGCCTGTGATCGGCAGCGCGCGAAAGCCGGCGACCTGGATGGTGGCGGAGATCTCGCGCCAGGGAATACGCCCGGGGTGGCGCAACAGGTCCAGTGTGTCGATGCACAGTTGGCCTAGCAGGATCATCAGCGCCCGGGTCGGTTCCACCGCGGCGCGTGCCGGACGCGCCAGCCGGTTCACAAACCGGCGCCAGGGCGAGGTGGCAGGTGGCGGGGTCTGCGCGGCGCGCGTCCGGTCCTGGGTCTGCCAGGCCTCAAAAAGCGCCTCGTGGCGGGGGTTGATCTGCAGGGTTGCCGGCCTGGTCCCACCCCAGCTGCGCCACAGCAGTAGCGCTGCAGCAGTATCCAGCGCATCCACACCGCGCAGGTCCCAGGTCAGGCTGGCATCAGTTGCATGCTTGGCGAGCGCAGCCTCAAGGTCACGCAGGCGTGGCCTCATCGCCGAGAGGGTCCAGCTGCCGGTCAGGCGCAGCACGGCAGCCTCGCCCCGCTCGGGCCTGTCGAGCACGAGGTCAGGCGGCTGGGCGGCGTTGCCCGCTGGCGGGGATGTCGTCAGGTCGGCCATGATGCGGCTCGCAGTATGCAGCAGCCGCTCAGCGGGTTCATTACCTCGGGGTCAAAACCATCTTTGGGCTTGCGCGCGCCGACGCCGACTCAAGGCCTTCCGCGCATGCCTCGCTCGCGACCACCACCACCGTCTGTGCCACGCCCCTGGGAAGACTGGCGGGCGCCGCCCAAGCGCTGACCCGTGCTGCGCGCAGTGGGCGCCTGCTCGCGACCGCCCGCCTGACCGCGGCTTGGCGACGCGGCGCTGGGGGCAGCGCGGCGTGGGGCCGGCGCGGCGGACCGGGACGCAGGCGCAGCGGACTGCGCGGGCCGTGGCGCTGAACGGGCGGTGGGTGCAGTCGCAGGTGCTGCCGGCGCGCGCGTGGCCCGCTCCGGGGCCCGGGCCGTGTTCGAAGGCGCGCCGCCGCGAGCCGCGCCCTGGCCGGTGGCACGCGGGGCGCGGGCGGTTTCGCTCGGG
>JAFIFN010000240.1 GCA_020832005.1 Gammaproteobacteria bacterium
TGACCACTTCGATGCGATCCAGTGCCGCGATGCCGACATCTATGGCGTACTGGCGGGCCAGGTAGATGCCATCCAGATACACCGACGTCGTGGCATCGAGGTCCTGGATGCGCAGCTGGGATCCGCCGCGAATCACGGGTACACCGAAGCCACCGCCGTAATCCTCGAAAGACAGGCCAGGTGTGGCCAGCGCGATGCCTTCGAGTCCGCGGACGCCTCGTCGATCCATTTCCAGCTTGGTAAAGGCCGAAACGGAAATAGGCACTTCCTGGAGACTCTCCTCGGTCTTTCGCGCCGTGACTGTGATCTCGTCGATCACGCGGGCGCCCGGAGCAGTGCCGGACTGAGCCATTACAACACTGGCACTGAACGTTGCCAGAACCAGCACACCTGCACGTATCAATATCATTGCCCCTTCCCCTTGGTTTTTCTGGTGTTGGGATACAGTCACAGACGACTGTATTGAGGCGAGTATTTTCTGGCCAACACGAAAATTCCAATCAGTTCTTTTGTATGGGCTATGCAGCGACCGCATACGTGGCTTAAACGCAACATTGCTGACGGCCTGAGTGCCTGTCGCCCCGATCCTATCGCACGTGTTGCGTATTCACGCCTGAACGACTGGCTAGCGAAACTCGGGATCCGCGGAATCCAGCAGTGCGATGAGCTCCGGCGGATAGGCTTGCGGCCCGTCAAGCTTGACGCCGGCCACGTGCCACCACAGGACGCCAGGGCGGTCCACCTGCATCCAGTCCCGCCAGGTTTCCACCGCCGAGAAGCTCAGGCGCGAGGGAATCCTGGCGAGTGCCGGGTCGGCGAGTTGACTGCAGTCCCCCGAAAACGTCATCAGGTCGGCCTTTGGGTAAAGCGTTTCTGCCGGCGCGGGCATGACGATCTCGTCGACCATGTGAACCACATCGCCCATCAGGAACCAGGGCCGCCGGCTGTCATGCGGCGGCTCGCTGGTGTCAGCTGCCGGCACCATCCGGTCTGCAAGTATCCTCACGGATGCCGGACCATAACGCGTGGCCGGTACCTCGCAGTGCTCGCCAGTCCAGGGATTCGCCCACGCCCGCAACGGCCGCTCGGTCTGCCAGTCCAGCAGCCAGCCGAGGTAGTGGGTAGTGGCGCTGTACTCCAGCGGCGACTGCCGGGCGTAGGCGGAGCGCTGTGCGCCAATCATTTTGAACAGCGGCCGGGCCTGCTCGCCGGCCACCAGAGCGAACACCTGCCCACGCACAATGTCGTAGACCGGCTCGCTGTCGAGGCTGCCGCGGAGCTTGATGTAGGCATCGAGGTTGCTTGCCGGATCGTCGAGGTTGATGTCGAGGGCGACGGCGCTTTTGCTGCCGCCGTCTGCCACCGCGACGGGCGACACCGACATGCCGGCCAAACCTGCGAGTACCTGCCGCCGACTGCTCATCGTCCGATTCCAGATCACTCCTGCTGCCGGTCGGCGTCGACCTGCGCGCATTCGAAGGCCTGCTCTTGTGTTGGACCCCAGCCGGTCTTGTCACGCCAGTCCGTGACCGCCTCGATCAGAATGGGGGCGGTGTCGCCGGTCAGGTGCAGACTGCCATCGCGCAGCAGGACGTCCTGCCGCGGATCGTCACTTTCCTTCAGCCAGTCGATCAGCAGGGCGAATCCTGCGCCCATGGTCTGCATGCACGCGGGCTTGAGCTCGGGTTGAACAACGGTGTGGAATTTGCCGTCTTCGATAACAAAGGCGTTCTCAAGTCCGTCTGCGAGAACGATTTTCAGCCCCATGGACGCAAAGACATCACTGTATTCAATCACGTAGCCAAAGCTGACGACCCACTGTTCGCCTTGCCGGCGGGCGGTCAGCTGCTGGGGATACAGGGTGGACCCGGCCGCTGCATCGAAGTATTCCAGCCGGGCGATATCGTCGACGCCGTGAACGATGCCGCGCCCCATGCTGAGGTGGAACTGCGCATCCTGGTGGTAGAAGCTCAGCGCCTCCTCAGGCTGGTGGGCGTTGTGTGCCTTGATGTACGCATCAACAAGGGCCACAGCGTCCCGAGCGCTTTGCTGCGCAACGACAGGGGACGCAACGGCCCCTGCGAATGCCAGTGCAGCGCCGGCCAAAAATCGTAGCTTCCGCCGGCTCGTAGGCGCGAGCATAACTTCTCTCCAGTGGGCTTTCGTAACGCGCAGTATCGGTGACACCGTGCCTGATTCGCGTAACGCCAGTCGAAATTCGCGAAATTCAGACCTAACGTAAACACCGGTTCACGAAAATCTGGAAGGCGCGACGAAGATTATGCCCCGGCGCTGGACCGGTTGATCGAAAGTGTATGCAACCCACGACCCTGCGTTACAGGGTCCGACGGACAAGAGTCCTGCATATGAGCCTCGATCGCCGCAGTTTTCTGAGCATCTCCCTACATCCGCCGATCATCATCGGTGGTGCGCGAGCGCCTGCCCGCAGCGAAGCGGGCCCGCGCCATGCGGCGATTGGGCTGACTGACGGCCAGGCGCTCGCCGGTTACGAGTACCGCGCTCATGGTGTTACCGGACACCGCGAGTCGGCTGACACCGTGATCACTGACCCATGCGGAGCGGTGAATCTGCAGGCCGGCAAACGGCTCGAGTTCAGCGAGCGCGTCGCCGAAGCGGTAATGCACCAGTTCCTTGCCGCGAGTGGTGTGTACCTGAATGTAGTGGTCTGCGGCCTCGACGGCGATGAGCTCGTCGATACCAGTCTGCTCAAGTTGCTGCAGGCGCTGCAGGAAGCGCGGAGGCTCGGGCGCCGGTTCGGCGATGGTGACCAGCTGTGTCTCGGCAGCCATTGGCCGGCGTATCGGGCGCGCAGCGGCCGAGCGGAAGCGTGGCACGCCACACACGGCCTCAAGCGCGAAGTTGCCCGCCAGCCAGCACAGCAGCCCCGGCAGCCCCGCCAGGGTCAGCATCCAGAGGTAGCCGGGATCGAGCAGCGAACGCTCAATCTCGAAGTAGGCCTCAAGCATGGGCGTGGGACTGGCGAGACCCGCTCGCATCAGAAATTCGACCACCCACGGGTTGTACGCGCTGGAGGCCAGCAGGTTCAGCATATAGCCACCGATCAGCATGCTCCATGGCGCCGGCGACCATGCGCGAAACCAATTCGCCAACAGGCGTGCCAGCAGATCGGACATCCACCACGACACCAGACAGACGGAGGCCCACAGCATCAACGATGCAGCCAGGGGCAGTTCACTGGCCAGGCCCGCCCCGTACCAGCCCAGGGGCAACGCCATCATCA
>JAFIFN010000045.1 GCA_020832005.1 Gammaproteobacteria bacterium
GACTCAAACCCCCAGACCATTCATCTCAAGAACTACGCACCCCCCGGTTTCCTGGTCGATCACGTGTTACTGGATATCGATCTGCGTGCAAATTTCACCGAGGTGACCGCAACGCTCAAACTGGCGCGCAACCCACAGGCCAAAGATCCCGACGAACCCCTGGTACTGCAGGGCGATGAACTGCAACTGCTTGAGGTATCCATTGACGGACGCCCGCTGAACGCCGATGAGTACTCACTGACAGACAGCAGCCTGAGCATTCCCGGGATTTCCGACAGCTGCAAGCTATATACCCGTGTGCGTATCCTGCCGGAAAAAAACACCCAGTTAATGGGCCTGTACGCATCCCGGGATGGCTACTTCACGCAGTGCGAGGCCGAGGGATTTCGACGCATCACCTACTTTCTCGACCGTCCTGACGTCATGACGCGTTTCACCACTGTCATCCACGCAGATCGTGAACGCTTTCCGTTGCTGCTGTCCAATGGCAATCTCGATGCAAGCGGTGACGAGGATGGCGGCCGACACTGGGCGCGCTGGGTCGACCCGTTCCCCAAGCCCAGCTACCTTTTTGCAATGGTCGCAGCCAGGCTTGATCGACTGGACAGCGAATTCACCACCATGTCGGGGCGAGCCGTCAAACTGACGGTGTTCGTGCAGCCCGGCAAACTCGATCAGTGCGACTTTGCGATGGAATCCCTGAAGTCCGCCATGCGCTGGGACGAAGAGGTGTTTGGCCTGGAACTGGATCTCGACCAATACATGATTGTGGCGGTCGATGATTTCAACATGGGCGCCATGGAAAACAAGGGTCTCAATATATTCAACACGCGATATGTTCTGGCCCGCGCCGAGACTGCCACCGATCACGACTTCCAGATGCTTGATCGTGTTGTCGCACACGAATACTTCCACAACTGGACTGGTAATCGCGTCACCTGTCGTGACTGGTTCCAGCTCAGCCTGAAGGAAGGCCTCACTGTATTCCGCGACCAGCAGTACGGCGGAGATCGGTACTCCCATGCGCTGCAGCGCATAGAGGAAGTACGTCTGCTGCGTAGCGTACAGTTTCCGGAGGATGCCGGCCCGATGGCCCACCCGGTGCGACCGGAATCCTATATCGAGATCAGCAATTTCTATACCGCCACGGTCTACAACAAGGGTGCGGAGCTGGTACGCATGATCCACACCTTGTTGGGAGCGAAGGGCTTTCGCGCCGGCATGGACCTGTATTTCCAGCGCCACGACGGGCAGGCCGTTCGCACCGAAGAGTTCATTGCAGCCATGCAGGATGCCTCAGGTGTGGACCTGGATCACTTCAGTCGCTGGTACTCTCAGGCCGGCACCCCGGTGGTTGAGGCCTCGGGCGAGTACGACGGTGCGCGCAAGCGCTTTACCCTGACCCTTCGCCAGCACTGCCCACCCACACATGGTCAGCCCGACAAGCAGCCACTGCATATTCCGGTTGCAGCCGGACTGGTGACAGCTCTCGGAGATGAACTGCCGCTGTGCCTTGAAGGCGATGACGGTGCATCCGATACCACCCGGATCCTCTCTCTCACCGAAGCCGAGCAGCACTTCGTCTTCACGGACGTGGCCCAGCCACCCGTCCCTTCGCTGCTGCGTGGTTTTTCCGCCCCGGTGATCCTGCGTTACGAATACTCCGATGCGCAACTGGCGCTGTTGATGGCGCACGACAGTGATGCCTTCAATCGCTGGGAGGCTGGTCAGCGGCTGGCCATGCGCGTATTACTCCAGGCGATCGACGATCACATGGCTGGTCGCGCTCTCGATTTCGCGCCGGAATTCATTGACGCCTGTGCCCGGCTGCTCGACGACAGCAGCGCCGACCCGGCGTTCGTTGCCGAGGTGCTCAGCCTGCCCAATGCCGGCTATATCGCCGAGCATATGGACGAAGTCGACCCGGATGCCATTCTGACCGTGCGCGTGGCCTTGCGCCGCAAGCTGGCCACCACCCTGGAAACTGTGTGGCGGCGGCTCTGGTCAGAGCTCAAGCCCTCAGCGCCCTACTCGCCCGCGCCGGAGGCCGCCGGTCGAAGGGCACTGCGCAATACCGCGCTGGGCTATCTGGCAGAGCTCGACACCCCTGAGGTCCGCGGGCTATGCCTGTCACACCTCACGGGCGCCGACAATATGACCGGTTCCATGTGCGCACTGGCGCTGCTGGCCAACAGCCATGGGTCGGAACGCCAGCAGGCATTGGCATGGTTCTGGAAAAAATGGCAGCACGAGTCGCTGGTCGTTGACAAATGGTTCTCGGTACAGGCCGCATCGCGCCTGCCCGATACGCTGGACCAGGTCCGTGACCTGCTGACTCACCCGGCGTTCTCGATGAAAAACCCCAACCGTGTCCGGGCCCTGATCGGCACCTTCTGCCAGGCCAATCACGCAGGCTTCAATGCCGCCGATGGCAGTGGCTACACGTTCGCGGCTGACCAGGTGATTGCACTGGACCCGCTGAACCCGCAGATTGCCGCACGGATGGCGCGTTCGTTCGATCGCTGGCGCAAGTTCGATGCAGGCCACCAGGTGCATGCGCGCAATGCGCTGACGCGGATCGCGGCCAAGAAGGGTCTGTCGCGTGATTGCTACGAGGTGGTGACGCGGGCGCTGGACGAGACCGGCTAAGCCGGATCCGGACCAGACCCAGACGGGCTGCGCGCCTGCAGCCAGCTGATCACGCTGTCAGCAGCCTCGTCAGGCTTCAGTTGCACTGTTGACAAGCACAGCTCAGGACTCTCGGGTGCCTCATACGGCGAATCAATGCCTGTGAAGTTCTTCAACTGGCCGGCACGCGCCTTACGGTACAGCCCCTTGGGATCGCGCTGTTCTGCGATCTCCAGCGGCGTATCCATGAACACCTCGATGAATTCCCCCGGGGCAAACAACTGGCGGGCCATTTCGCGCTCAGAGCGAAACGGCGAGATGAAGGCCGTGAGCACGATCAGCCCGGCATCGACCATCAGCCTGGCAACCTCGGCGATCCGACGGATATTCTCGACGCGGTCGGCCTCGGTGAAGCCCAGGTCGCGGTTCAGGCCATGCCGGATGTTGTCACCATCGAGCAGATAGGTATGGTGACCCAGTGCGTGCAGGCGCTGCTCGACCAGGTTGGCCACGGTCGACTTGCCCGAGCCGGACAGCCCCGTAAACCACAGCACGCAGGGTGTCTGCGCCTTGATCGCCGCGCGCGCCGCCTTGTCGATGTCCACGTGCTGCAGATGAATGTTGTGCGAGCGGCGCAGGGCGAAGTCGAGCATCCCGGCGCCGACGGTGTGATTGGCATAGCGGTCGATGAGGATAAAGCTGCCGGTGTTGCGATTGTCCCGATAGGCATCGAAGGGCACGGGCCGATCAAGCGACAGCGTACACACGGCAATGCCATTGAGATCGAGCTGCTTGGCGGCCACGTGCTCGAGTGAATTGACGTTGACCTGGTACTTGATGTCGGTGATCGAGGCTGTGACCGTTGCGGTGCCGATCTTCATCAGGTAGTTGCGCCCCGGGTAGAGCGGCTCCTCGGCCATCCACACGACATGCGCCTCGAACTGGTCTGCGACCTCGGCCGGTGCATCAGCAGCGGAGATCATCGCCCCGCGGGAGACGTCCACCTCGTCGGCCAGCGTCAGTGTCACCGACGCGCCGGCCATCGCTGCCTGCAGATCACCGCCGGCCGTGACGATGCGCGCCACCGTGCTTTCGCGCCCCGATGGCTGGATGCGTACCCGATCACCCGCGCGGACACTGCCGCCGGCAATGGTCCCGGCAAAGCCTCGGAAGCCCGAGTCGGGGCGGTTGACCCACTGCACCGGAAACCGCAACGGCCCACGCTGCAGATGTTCGGCGTCGATCTGCAGCGACTCCAGGCAATCGATCAGTGTCGGGCCCGTATACCAGTCCATCACCGTGGAAGCCTCCACGACGTTGGCGCCACTCAGGGCCGACATCGGGATGGGCGTGAAGGATGACAAACCGATGTGCGAGGCAAATTCCCGGTAATCCTCGACGATCTGCTCGAAACGTGCCTGAGCATGATCGACGAGATCCATCTTGTTGACCGCCAGTACGATATGGCGGATGCCCAGCAGCCAGACCAGGTAGCTGTGCCGGCGCGTCTGGGTCAGCACGCCACGTTCCGCGTCGATCAGAATGACAGCGGCATCGGCAGTAGAGGCCCCGGTAACCATATTGCGCGTGTACTGCTCGTGACCGGGCGTATCGGCCACGATGAACTTGCGCCGCTCAGTGGTGAAAAACCGGTAGGCGACATCGATGGTGATGCCCTGCTCACGCTCGGCCGCCAGGCCATCGACCAGCAAGGCCAGGTCAATTTCCGCCCCTTGCGTACCCCAGCGACGCGAGTCTCGGGTCACGGCGGCCAGCTGATCGTCAAACAGCTGCTTGGTGTCGTGCAGCAGACGTCCGATCAGTGTGCTCTTGCCATCATCAACGCTGCCGCAGGTAATGAAACGCAACAGGCTCTTGCTTTCATGCTGTTCCAGCCAGGCTTCGATATCGGTGGCCAGCAGTTCGTGCGAGGCGGCGTCCATCAGAAATAGCCTTCCTGTTTCTTCTGCTCCATCGACGCACTGGCATCATCATGATCGATGACCCGGCCCTGCCGCTCCGAGGCCCGCGTGAGCAGCATCTCGCGAATAATCTCGGGCAGGGTTGTCGCGGTCGACTCGATCGCACCGGTCAGCGGATAACAGCCAAGGGTTCGAAAACGCACCTTGCGCAACTGGGCAACTTCTCCGGTGTGCAGTGGCATACGCTCGTCATCGACCATGATCAGTGCGCCGTCACGCTCGACCACCGGTCGCTCGGCGGCGAAGTACAAAGGCACGATCGGCACATCGTTCAGGCGAATGTACTGCCAGATGTCCAGTTCGGTCCAGTTGGACAGCGGGAATACCCGGATGGACTCGCCGCGACGCTTGCGCGCGTTATACAGATTCCACAGTTCAGGACGCTGCTGCTTGGGATCCCACCGATGCTGCGCGCTGCGAAACGAGAAAATACGCTCCTTGGCGCGGGATTTCTCCTCGTCACGCCGTGCTCCCCCGAAGGCGACGTCGAAGCCATGGGCATCGAGTGCCTGGCGCAGGCCTTCGGTCTTCATGACCTGGGTATGCAGCGCCGAACCATATGTGAAGGGATTCATGTCGCGGGCCACGCCGTCCGGATTGATGTGCACGATCAGCTGCATGCCGCTCTCGGCGGCCACACGGTCGCGCAGCGCGTACATCTCGCGGAACTTCCAGCGGGTGTCCACGTGCAGCAGCGGAAAAGGTGGACTGGCCGGATAGAAGGCTTTCATGGCCAGGTGCAGCATCACCGCGCTGTCCTTGCCGATGGAGTACAGCATGACCGGGTTGTCGGCCTCTGCGACCACCTCGCGCATGATGTGAATGCTCTCGGCCTCGAGCTGTGCAAGGTGATTCAGGGTCGTAGTCCTCTGTGCAGCGGCCGGGGTCGGCGCGCAATAAGCTAACATACCGCGACGGCAGAGGTTTCGTCACGCGGTGGCTCGAGGGTTTCGATCGGCGCCTGGACCTCATCGGCCTGAAACCAGCTGAGTCTGCCGGCCAGGCCTGCCACCTCGCCGACGAACAGCATGGCCGGCGCACTGACATTATGACGCATGGCCAGCTCGGGAAGCTCGGCCAACTGACCACGGATGACGCGTTGTGCGCGCGTCGTACCGTTTTCCACCAGTGCCACCGGGGTGGCACCGGCACGTCCATGGGCCAGCAGATGGTCGCGAATATCGCCCAGCCGGCTCACCCCCATGTAGAAGGCCAGCGTCTGCTGATCGCGTGCCAGCGAGCGCCAGTCGAGTCGATCGATCGAGGCCTTGCCGTGGGCGGTGATCAGCACCACTGACTGGGAATGATCCCTGTGCGTCAGGGGAATTCCGGCATAGGCGCCACAGGCGGCCGCGGCAGTCACGCCCGGCACAACCTCGAAAGGCAGTCCTGCAGCCACCAGCGCCTCTGCCTCTTCGCCACCACGGCCGAAGATGAACGGATCGCCGCCCTTGAGACGGCAGACCCGGCGACCTTGCGCGACGAGCTTCACCAGCAGCGCGGAGATCTGCGCCTGGGTCATGCATGGCTCGCCGGGCTTCTTGCCCACGCAGATGCGATCGGCATCGCGCCGCGTGAGTTCGAGGATCTCGTCGGACACCAGCCGGTCATACAGAATCACGTCGGCCTGCTGGGCGATCTGCAAGGCACGCAGTGTCAGCAGACCAGGATCGCCAGGACCTGCGCCGACCAGCCAGGCAATGCCCGCCTTGCCTTCCGGCAGGCGATTGTCGATGCTGTCACGCTGTGCCTCGCGCAGTGCGGCAGACAGCGCACGTTCGGCAGGCAGCGACCGCCCCGCCATCATGTGATCCGCCACCGGGCCCTCGAATGCGCTCTCCCAGAAGCGCCGACGTGCCACGCCGGCCGGCAACGCCTGTTTCACCCGCGCGCGCCAGCGTGACGCCAGGCGGGCCAACTCGCCAAGCCGAGCCGGCAGCAGGCGTTCGAACTTCTCACGCAGCATCCGTACCAGCACCGGGGCGCTGCCGGCAGACGATATCGCGACCATCAACGGCGATCGGTCGACGATGGCCGGCATGATGAAACGACAGGCCTCGAGATCATCGACAACATTGCACAGGATGCCGGCCTGGTCGGCCAGCTCGGCCACCCGCCGGTTCACTGCGGCGTCATTGGTCGCGGCAATCACCAGGCGCATGCCTTCAAGATGCACGCCAGCGAAAGGCTCGGCCACATGCCGCAACGCGCCCTCGCTGGCAAGCGCCGTCAGGGATTCACACATCTGCGGAGCGACGACAGTGAGATCGGCACCCGCGCGCAACAGCAGGCGAGCCTTGCGCATGGCCGTGGCACCCCCACCCACCAGCAGGCAGGGCTGACCGTGGAGTCGAAGGAAGATCGGCAGAAAGTCCATGGATGAGCCCTTCGATTCAGCCGTTGCGGCCGAAGTCCATCTCATGCAGCCCGCATTCACGCTTCATGCCGGCAAAGCGCGTGTCACCGATATTCGCCACCTCGTGCAGCGAGCGCGTCGTGTGTACGTCTCCGATCGATACATAGCCACGCTCCCACAGCGGGTGGTAGGGCAGATCGTGGCGCTTGAGATATTGATGCACGTCCCGATCGCTCCACTCGATGATCGGATGCAGCTTCCAGCGATTCTCGGCTCCCGAGATCACCGGCAGCGCCGCACGGCTCTCGGTCTGGGACTGACGCAGACCGGCAATCCAGGTGCCCGCCGCCAGTTCATCGAGCGCGTGCTGCATGGGCTCGACCTTGTTTTCCTGGTTGTAGGCATCCAGCCCCACCTGACCCTGTTCCCAGCGCCGACCCTCGACTGCTTCCTGCCAGGCGGGGCTGCGGCGGGCGCGGTAGACATGCAGATTCAGGTCCAGACGCTGCGTCAGTGCATCGACGAACGCGTAGGTCTCGGGGAACAGGTAGCCGGTATCGATGAAGATGACAGGGATGCGTGGATCGACCTGTGTGACCAGGTGCAGGCTCACAGCCGCCTGGGCACCGAAGCTGGAGCTCAGCACGTGACGGCCAGGCAGGTGCTCCAGCGCCCACTCGATGCGCGCCGTGGCATCGAGCTTCGCCAGCGCACGGCTGGCCGTCTCGAGCAGCAGCTCGCGTGGGCCAGGCTTGGGGCACAGGTTCATGCCGCACGCCCTTCGTCTGCGCGGAAGTCAGGGCCGGAGGTCACAGCGCGAATCACACCGCTGCGCACCAGGAAATCACCGAAATATTCATCGCCCTCGCGCTCGGCTGCGTAACGCGCGAACAGTGGATCGAGTTCGGCCACGATGGTGTCTTCGTCAATGTTCTCGCGGTACAGGCGGTTCAGGCGCGCGCCATCAAAGCCTGCCCCCAGATAGAGGTTGTAGCGGCCCGGCGCCTTGCCCACCAGGCCGATCTCGGCCAGGAAGGGCCGCGCGCAGCCGTTGGGACAGCCGGTCATGCGAATCACGATAGGCGCCTCGGCCAGACCGTGTGCGTCCAGGATCTGCTCGAGTCGCGTCACCAAGTCCGGCAGATAGCGCTCGCTCTCGGCCATCGACAGCGCACAGGTCGGAAACCCCACGCAGGCCATGCTGTTGCGGCGCAGGGCCGACAGCGTCCCCTTGCGCGTAATGCCGTGGCGCTCGAGCACCGCTTCAACGTCCGCACGCTGCGTATCATCGAGCGCGCTGACCGTGACATTCTGATTCGGTGTCAGCACGAACTGGCCATGGCCGAGTTCGGCAATTTCACGAAACGCGCTGAGCAGCGTGTGGCCGTCACGATCGGCCAGCCGGCCGTTTTCTATGAACTGAGTGTAATGCCAGCGACCATCATCGCCCTGCACCCAGCCCAGCCGGTCCCCGGTGCCGATGAACCTCACAGGTATAGCCGCCTCGAGTTCGAAGCCGATATACGCCTGAAGGGTCTGCACGAACCACTCCACGCCACGATCCTCGATCGTGTATTTCATGCGCGCATGCTTGCGGTTCGTGCGATCACCGAAATCGCGCTGCACCTTGACCACGCCCTCGGAGACTGCCAGCACCTGGTCGGGTCGGCAGCGACCGATCACATCACCGAGCCGTGGAAAGGTATCGGGCTCGCCATGCGTTGTGCCCATGCCACCACCGACGATGACGTTGAATCCGGCAAGCGCGCCGTCTTCGCCTGCAATCGCGACGAAGCCGAGATCCTGGGAAAACACATCGATATCATTGTCCGGCGGCACGACGAAACCCATCTTGAACTTGCGCGGCAGGTAGGTATCGCCGTAAATGGGTTCGACGTCGACAGCATCGGCCGCGAGCTTCTCGCCGTCGAGCCAGATCTCGTGGTAGGCGCCGGTCTGCGGCGACAGGTGAGCACTGACAGCATCGGCCAGTTCGGCGACCTGTGCATGCAGCGCCGAACGCCAGGGGTTCACGCTGGCCATGACGTTGCGGTTCACGTCCCCGCAGGCGGCCAGTGTGTCGAGCAGGCTGTCATTGATCGCACGGATGGTCGGGCGCAGCCCACGCTTGATCACGCCGTGCAGCTGGAAGGCCTGCCGCGTCGTCAGGCGCAGGGTGCCATTGGCATGCGTGCGTGCAATGGCATCCATGGCAAGCCACTGGGCGGGCGTGCATCGTCCCGCCGGCACGCGTGCGCGGATCATGAAACTCCATGCCGGCTCGAGCTTCTGCTTCTGGCGCTCGCTGCGAAGATCCCGGTCATCCTGCTGGTAGAAACCGTGAAACTTTGACAACTGGGTGTCATCCGGTGCCAGCGCGCCGGTCAGGCGATCGGCAAGCCCCTGCTCGATGGTCCCGCGCAGGTGCCGACTGGCACGCTTGATGTGCTCTACCGGGGAGAGTTGCTGGTCTGGGTCACTCACTTGCGTCGCACGTCCATTGCTGGTCTGGCCTCGCCGGGCATCCACGGCCAGCACGGCCGCGCGGCGAAGACCCGGTAGACGCCACCTTAAGGCGCTGGCCGACAGATGGGAAAGTGCGAGTGGTTACCGGTATATAACGTCAGGTTTGGGCGTGCTGGCCGGGCGCCGGATAGCGCAAAGCGAAGCGGTGACAGACCACTGGCATATCCTCAGCGGGCAATCGCCCGATTCGCGCGCATTCGCGGCCGAAGTAGTCCCAGTGGGCCTCGCGCCAGAAGCCCAGCGACAGGTCACCTTCACCTTCGATCGCGGCAAATTCTGCGCTCACCTGGTCGTAGGGGACGATATCCACCGCAGTGGTCTGGATCACGCACTTGGGCGTGCCCGCCCAATCCGTCACAACACTCAGCGCACCCGGATAGGGCAGTGACCGACCATCGGCCTCGAACGCCCAGTACAGGCCTGCCGTGCCACGCTTGTGGCCCGCGAGCACGAGCGCGACCAGCTCGTCTGCCAGTGACTGCCTGTCGCCGAAGCAAAACGTATCGTAATAACGATCGGCTACCGGAACGCCTGCAGATGCGGCGTAGCGATCCCAAAACGTACGGGCGCTGGCAGGAATGGTCAAAGGCGTCGCCTGGATGCGCCAACTGCGGCCGGGAGATCGTAGCGCAAACAAGCCTGCGTGCGTGCGTAAGTGGATTAGCGTATCAATACACGTCGCGCAGATAGCGCCCCTGCCGCTTCAGCGTCTTCAGGTACTCCTCGGCAGCCTCGCCGGTGAGGCCACCCGCCGAGCCCACGGCAGCGATCAGCGCCGCGTGCACATCCGGTGCCATATGCGTGGCATCGCCGCACACGTAAACATACGCACCCTGCTCCAGCCAGGCATAAAGCTCAGCCGCCTGTTCGGTGATGCGATGCTGCACATACTCTTTTTCGCGCTGGTCGCGCGAGAACGCCACGTCCATGCGCGTGAGCACACCACGCTTGCGGAAACGTGCGAAGTCGAGCTGGTAGAGAAAATCGGTGCTGAAGTTGCGCTCACCGAAGAACAGCCAGTTGCGCCCGCTCGCACCCAGCGCCTCACGATGTTCCAGAAAGGCACGATACGGCGCCACGCCGGTCCCTGCGCCGATCATGATGACCGGTGCGGCGTCGTCGGCAGGCAGACGAAAACGCGGGTTCGGCTCCACGCGGATCTCGATGGACTCCCCCGGCGTCAGCCGCGAGGCCAGATGGCTGGACGCCGCGCCCCAGTGTGGCCGGTCAAACGCCGTGTAGGCGACTTCCGCCACCGTCAGATGCACCTCATCGGGCGTGGCCAGCGGACTCGATGCAATGGAATACAGGCGTGGCTTGAGTGGACGCAGCGTTCCGACAAAGGCCTCGGCGCTGATGCTGGCCGGGTGCTCGTGAAGAATATCGATGATCTGACGATCGGCCAGATAGGCGTTGAGTTCTTCACGCCGCTCGGCGGCCAGCAGTGCCGTCAGCGCAGGGATGTCGGCGACCTGGGCGTAACGCTCCACGAAGCTGCGCGCAGCGATGGTGATCTCGAATCGACTCGTCAGGGCTGCCTGCAGCTGCTGTCCGTCAGGCAGTGGCGCGTCGGGCGACAGGCCCAGCTGCGTGATGATCTCGGCGACCAGCGCCGGCGGGTTATGCGTGGTGACGGCCAGCGCATCGCCAGGCGCATAGGCCAGGCTGCCCTCCTCCACGCCGAACTCCACGTGGCTGACCAGCTTGCTCGAGCCGCGTCCGGTGATGCGCTGATTGGTCAGCACCTCGGCGATAACCGGTGCGTCGACAGCCTTTGCTGCGACGCCGGACGCTGCTCCTACGGCATGCAGATGCGGCACGACCTTCGCGCCGGCGGCCTGCTGGCGCTGGCGCGCTTCGTCCAGTGTGGCCGTGCGCCACTGGTCGGCACTGGCCTCGTAGTCAACATCGCAGTCCACGCGTGCATGCAGGCGCTGCCCGCCCAGCTCGACGAGCCGTTCATCAAAGTCACGTCCGGCCTTGCAGAACTCCGCGTAGCTGGAGTCCCCCAACGCCAGCACCGTAAAGTGCAGGCCCGCAAGCTTCGGCGCCTTGGGGCCGAACAGGTACTCATGAAGCGGCTCGGCATCGTCCGGGGGATCGCCCTCGCCGTGCGTACTCACGACCAGCGCCAGCAGCGTTTCCTTGCGCAGTTCGGCCGGCCGGTAATCGGCCATGCTGACGACACGTGACGCCAGGCCGCGCGACTGGGCATCGGCCTGCATGGCCTCGGCCAGGCGACGCCCGTTGCCGGTCTGCGAAGCATAAAGAATGGTCAGCCGTGCTGCCGGCGCCTCTACCGCAAGCGCGGCGGCGTCAGGGGCGGCAAGTGCGCTGCCCCCAGCGGCGGCCAGGCCGGCCAGATAACCGCTGGCCCAGGTCAGCTTGGATGCCGAGAAACCACCGACAAGGCTCTGAAGACGGCTGAGATCATCGTCGCTCAGGGGTGGCTCGATGCGGCTTGCGGCAGATTGCGTCATGTTAAGTTGCCTCGAATCAGGCGACGGGCAACACGCGCACGCCACCACTGTTTATCAGCAACTTACAATACGGACTCCGCAGCACCGGGTGAAAAGCCCAATGGTTATCGGCTTATAACCGATCGCCTCCGGCCCGTCTTCTAATCCTCAGCCATAGCCAGGAGACTGGCATTGCCGCCCACGGCCGCCGTGTTCACGGTCACCACCCGCTCGTTGGCGAAGCGTGCCAGGTAATGCGGGCCACCGGCCTTGGGTCCGGTGCCGGACAGGCCCTGCCCGCCGAAGGGCTGCACGCCCACCACCGCACCGATCTGGTTACGATTGATGTAGGTGTTGCCAACCCGCACCCGCGCGGCGATATGGCGCGCCGTGGCATCCACCCGGCTGTGAATCCCCAGTGTCAGGCCGAAACCCGTGGCGTTGATGTCGTCAATGACGCGGTCGAGATCCCTGGCGCGATAGCGCACCACATGCAGCACCGGACCGAACACCTCGCGCTCGAGGCGTGCGATCGAGTCGATCTCCACCGCTGCGGGGGCCACGAAACTCCCCGCCGCACAGGCCTGCGGCAGCTCACAGCGATGGATCAGCGTGCCCTGGGCACTGATGCGCGCTATATGCGCCTCGAGCATCTCCCGGGCGGCCTCGTCGATCACTGGCCCCACATCGGTGCGCACATCGGCCGGATCGCCGATGACCAGTCGACGCATGGCACCTGCCAGCAGCTTGAGCACATGCCCCGCGATATCCTGCTGCAGATACAGCACCCGCAATGCCGAGCAGCGCTGCCCGGCACTGCCGAACGCCGACTGCACGACATCGAGCACGACCTGTTCGGGCAGCGCCGAGCTGTCGACCAGCATGGCGTTCTGGCCGCCAGTCTCGGCAATCAATGTGGCGATCGAACCGTCCCGCGCGGCCAGACTCCGGTTGATGTGCTGCGCGGTGACTGTGGAGCCGGTAAAGGCGACACCGCTGATGCGCGGATCAGCCACAAGGGCTGCACCCACGACGCTGCCTTCACCCGGCAGCAGCTGCAGCGCCTGCGGCGGAATGCCCGCCTCATGCAGCAAGGCCACCGCGCGCGCGGCCACCAGCGGGGTCTGCTCGGCAGGTTTGGCAATCACCGCGTTGCCCGCCACCAGCGCCGCCGACACCTGGCCGGTAAAAATGGCCAGCGGGAAATTCCACGGGCTGATACATACGAACACGCCACGGCCGTGCAGCGACAGCTCGTTGCGCTCGCCGGTGGGTCCCGGCAGCAACTCGGGCTTTGCGAAGCCCTGCTCGGCCTGCCAGGCGTAGTAACGCAGGAAATCGACCGCCTCGCGCACCTCGGCGAGTGCATCGCGCACGGTCTTGCCCGCTTCGCGAAGACACAGCGACATCAGTTCGGCACAGTGGGTCTCGTAGAGCTCGGCTGCGCGACGCAGCATGCCTGCGCGCGCAAGTCCCCCCTGGGCATCCCAGCGCGGCCAGGCGGCCTGGGCCACAGCCACGGCCTCGCCGGCCATCGCGGCATCGGCATGGATGACCTCGCCAACCGTCTCGGTCAGCTTCGCCGGGTTTACCGATGGTTGGCCTGCCCCTGCGCGCGCCCTGCCATCGACCAGCGGCTGTGCCCGCACCGGCGTGCGGGTGTGCATGTCGGCTGACAATTGCGCCAGCACCGCCGGATCGGCAAGGTTCATCCCGCTGGAGTTGCGCCGCGCAGGCGCAAACATCTCGCCAGGCAGACCGATGCGAGGATGCTCAATGGTCTTCAGCGCGCGCAGCTGTGTCACGGGATCGGCGACGATGTCGGCGATCGGCGCCTGCTCGTCGACGATGCGGTTGACGAAGGAGGTATTCGCACCGTTCTCCAGCAAGCGGCGCACTAGATAGGGCAAGAGGTCCTTGTGACGGCCCACCGGCGCGTACACCCGGCAGGCCGGCGCTTTTGGCAGGCGCGCAACTTCGGCATAGAGCTCTTCGCCCATGCCGTGCAGGCGCTGGAACTCGAAGGCACGTGTACCCGCAAGCTGCAGGATACTGGCCACGGTGTGAGCGTTGTGGGTGGCGAACTGCGGATACACCGTGGCCGGGGCATTGAGCAGGTCGCGTGCGCACACCAGGTAGGACAGATCCGTGCAGACCTTGCGGGTAAACACCGGGTAACCGGACAGGCCCTGTTCCTGTGCGCGCTTGATCTCGGTGTCCCAGTAGGCACCCTTGACCAGGCGCACGAAAATCGTCTCGCCGACTTCCGCAGAGAGCTCGGCCAGCCAGCCGACGACATCACGCGCACGCTTCTGGTAGGCCTGCACGGCCAGGCCCAGCCCGCCCCAGCCTTTGAGCGAGTCATCACGGTAGACGCGCTCGAAGATGCGCAGCGACAGCTCCAGCCGGTCGGCCTCCTCGGCATCCATCGTCAACGCGATACCCGCATCACGGGCACATTGTGCCAGCGTCAGCAGGCGCGCACCCAGCGCCTCCAGCGCGGCATCGGCGTGCAGGTACTCGTAACGCGGGTACAGCGCCGAGAGCTTCACCGACACGCTGGGACGCGCGGCCATATCGACCGCCTTGTCGGCCCCTGCACCGGTGGCATCGATGGCCTGTGCATAGGCCTCGAAGTAACGATCCGCATCTTCATCGGTAAGCGCGGCCTCGCCGAGCATGTCGAAGGAGTAGCGCCACTGGCGATTGTCCTTGCTTTGCCCGCGCTTCATCGCTTCACGGATGTCGCGACCCATGACGAACTGGTGGCCCATGATGCGCATGGCCTGGCGCATCGCCGTACGCAGCACCGGCTCACCGGCCCGCGTGGCCAGCTGCTTCATCATGCGTGTGGGGTTCTTCATCGTCTCCGACGACGGGCGCATCAGTCTGCCGGTCAGCATCAGCCCCCAGGTCGAGGCGTTGACGAACAGCGATTCGCTGGTGCCCAGGTGCTCTTCCCAGTGGCCTGAGGCGAGTTTGTCGGCGATCAGCCGATCGGCCGTGTCCGCATCGGGAATGCGCAGCAGCGCTTCGGCCAGGCACATCAGCACGATGCCCTCTTCGGAAGACAGGTCGTACTCATGCAGGAAGGCATCCAGGCCCCCCTTGTCTTCACGGTTGTCGCGCACTGCCTCCACCAGGCGCATGGCCTGCGTCTGGATGGCCTCACGCTGCGCGGTGCTCAGGGCGTAGTCATCGAGCAGCTCGGTGACGTGGCGAGTTTCGTCGGCCAGCCAGCTGCGGTTGATGCGGCTGGTGCTGGGCCAGTCAGAGGCCAGGTGGAGCGCGCCGGCAGGACTGGTCGCGCGTTGGGATCGAGGAGATGCCGACATGGGGACTTGCTCCGGTCTGGGCTATCGCATGTGGTCAGGGATTATCGCATGAGCACGCGCGCAGGTAGGGCCTTCGCGTCGGCCGCGTCACGGGGTCCGAGATCACGCTGCGCCGCACAAAACCGGTTCGCTGCGATGCACGCGAACATCCGGGCAGGATTTACGCGTGCGCTTGTAATTCGTCCCTCGAAGAACACGAAACCCCTGTCCATCGAACGCTTTCTGAGGCCCTGCCCCCTCTGGCCCGCTCCTTGCATCGGGGTCCTGTAACCCCACAAAAAACGAGAAGCGTCCATGCAAACCACCCACGCAATCATCAAAACTCATACGGCGCATCACAACGAACTGCTTGCGCTGCTACTGGCAGGACTCGGTGATCGAATTGCCGTCCACCTCACACGTGTGGATCTGCCTGCAGGCGCGGTGCTGGAGCAAACGCAGCGCGGCGAAACCTACACCTACTTCCCCAATAACGCGCTGATCTCGCTGCTCTGCGTAATCGAGAACGGCAAAGCCGCGGAGATCGGCATGGTCGGCAGCGAGGGCATGGTCGGCATCGAGGGGCTCACCGGCGGGAGAAACCCGTATGTCCAAGTGAAGGTGCAGTGTGCCGGTACGGCTTTTCGCCTGCCCACGGGGCTGTTGAGAGACGAGTTCAACCGCCACGATGATGTGCGCTGGCCGATCCTGCGCTATATGCAATCCATGATCGCTCAGATCGGCCAGGCGGTGATCTGCGCTCGACATCACTCGATTGAACAACAGCTGTGCCGCAAACTTCTGATGTCAAGTGATCGCCTTCGCAGCAACACACTCACCTTGACCCAGGGCACGATTGCCGAGGTTCTCGGTGTGCGCAGAGAAGGCGTCACCGCAGCCGCCGGAGCGCTCAAACATCGCGGCGTGATTGAATATCGCCGCGGACACATCAGGATTCTGGACCGGGCTGGGCTTGAGGCGCGAAGTTGTGAGTGCTATGAGGTCATCAACTCGCAATGCCATCTTCTTCGCTCCAGAGAATCTTGTGCCGCCACCCGCGATAGACGGCCCCCACCGCGCGTCGAACAACGGTCCTGCTCGGCCGCCGGACGGCACACCACCCTCGGCAATGCCGCCGCCTGATGTTTACCGCTCAACCTTGTTTGAGTTCGCGCATCTTGCGCCGGGTCCGCGGGTCGGGTCGACCGTCGGTCTCCGGCAAGAGCCTGCGATCGAGCTGCAGCTGGGCCTGGCGCGCTTCGCGTCGGGCCTGACTGTCGGGATCCTCGCGATAGCACATCGCCGCTTCCTTCGCCGGCCCACGCCGGGGAGGAATGTCCAGCACCTCGACGCGAAACACCTGCTGCTCGCGTACGATCTCCAGCCAGTCGCCCGGCCTGATCTCGCGCGCCGGCTTGGCACGCTCACCGTTGAGTTGGACGTGCCCACCCTTGACCGCCGCGGCGGCCAGGCCACGGGTTTTGAAAAAGCGCGTGCACCACAGCCAGCGATCCAGCCGCAACGCCTCCTTGCCCGCCTCAACCATCACCAATCTCCGCAGACAACATTGCGGGCAGCATCAGCACTCCGGCACGTTCACCGCAAGACCGCCTTCCGAGGTTTCCTTGTAAATCGTCGACATGTCGCGGCCGGTCTGGCGCATCGTGCGAATCACCTGGTCGAGCGAGACCTTGTGCGTGCCGTCGCCGCGCATCGCCAGGCGCGCGGCATTGATCGCCTTTACCGAGCCCATGGCATTGCGCTCGATGCACGGGATTTGCACCAGCCCGCCCACCGGATCACAGGTCAGCCCCAGGTTGTGCTCCATGCCGATCTCGGCGGCATTCTCGATCTGCGCGTTGCTGCCATGCAGCGCCGAGACCAGCCCGCCTGCGGCCATCGAGCAGGCCACGCCGACCTCACCCTGGCAGCCCATCTCCGCCCCCGACAGCGAGGCACGCTTCTTGTAGAGAATCGCGATTGCACCGGCCGTGAGCAGAAACCGGATCACGCCGTCCTCATCGGCCCCGGGTTCGAACTGCAGATAGTAGTGCAGCACCGAGGGGATGATGCCGGCCGCGCCGTTGGTGGGGGCGGTGACCACCCGTCCGCCGGCGGCGTTTTCCTCGTTGACCGCCAGCGCCCAGGCATTGACCCAGTCCATCACCTGCATCGGCTGGGGTGACGGCTGATTGGCCAGCTGTCGATACAGCTTGGGGGCACGCCGACGCACTTTCAGAATGCCCGGCAGCAGGCCCTGGGCATGGAAGCCGCGTTGTACGCAGTCGACCATGACCTGCCAGATGTCCAGCAGCCGGCTGCGCAGCGCCTGGGCCGAACACCAGGTCAGCTCGCGCGCGTGCATCAGTTCGTGAATCTCCAGGCCCTGTTCGCGGCACAGCTCCAGTAGTTCCCTGGCGGTGTCGAACTCGTGGGGCGCGACCGCGCGCGTATCGGCATCAGGCGTGGCATCGGTTTGACCGCCCCGGACGATGAAGCCCCCGCCGACCGAATAGAACTCTGCCTGGTGCAGCACGCTTGCGTCGCCATCGCGCGCCGTGAAGCGCATGCCGTTGGTGTGTTCGGGCAACACCTCGCGCTTGTGCAGGCGCAGCTGCGTTGCGCGATCGAACTCGATGTCGTGTTCACCGGCCAGCGTCAGGCGCCGCTCGTCGTTGACCCGGCGAACCGTGGCGTCGGCCTGGTGCGCCTCGACGCGATCGGGCCGGTAGCCGGCCAGGCCCATCAGCACGGCGCGATCGGTGGCGTGCCCCATGCCGGTCAGTGCCAGCGAGCCGAACAGATCCGCCTCGATGGTGACAACGCCAGCCAGCAGGTCGCGCTCGGCGAGCTCCTCGACGAAGCGCCGTGCGGCATTCATCGGCCCCACCGTATGCGAGCTCGAGGGGCCGATCCCGACCTTGAAGATGTCGAAAACGCTCAGGGACATGTCAGTGCCCACGACGAAACTGAACGACTATTGTACGCGACCGGCCGGACATGGCCTGCAAACCCCTTACTGTTCCGGCATTCGGCCACCGCCATAGGCCGGCAACGACAGATTCCAGCGCATGGCCGCCAGGCGCAGCCCCGTGCAGACCGCAAACGAGATCACCGCCGCAAGCAAACCATCAGCGCCGGCGAGATCGAGCAGCACGTAGCTGACGCTGCCGGCCAATGCGGCAAGTGCATAGATTTCCTGCTGCAGCACCAGCGGCACCTCGTTACACAGCACATCGCGGATCATGCCCCCGGCGATGCCCGTCGTGACGCCCATCATCACGGCGATACCGCCATGCGTGCCTGCGCTCAGGGCAAGCTGCGTGCCGGCGACGGCGAACAGTCCAAGTCCAAGTGCGTCGGCGACCCGCAACCAGCGCAGGCGTGATTCCAACCACCGGGCCCACAGAAAGCTGACCGCGGCCGCCACCAGGCACACCGCGAGATAACGCGGGTCCGCCACCCAGGTGACCGGGTGAAGATCGAGCAGCAGGTTACGCAAGGTCCCGCCGCCAAGACCGGTCACCATGGTCACCACGACGAAACCGAAAGGATCAAGCCGACTGCGCGCGGCGGCCAGCCCGCCGGACAGTGCGAAGACAAACGTGCCGGTGAGATCCAGAGAGTAGATCAGCGGGTTCATTGCAGTGCCGGATTCAAGGGGGCCGGCCGGCAAGGCTAGCATGCCTTCTGCGCAACAACAGATTCGCGTTCACGGTGGTTCGCCGGTCATTGGAGCGACTGCTATACTTTCGAACCGAACCACGCACTCGCCAACCGGGAGTTTCCCGTGCAAGACGCTCTCACCGATGTGCTCGATGCCCAGCTCGACGCATTGCGCGCGGCCGGTACATTCAAGGTCGAGCGCGTCATCGACTCGGCACAGCAGGCGGTCATCGATGTCCCCGCGGCACAGCCCTCCGAGGTCATCAATCTCTGCGCCAACAATTACCTGGGGCTGGCCAATCACCCGACCCTGATCAAGGCTGCGCACGAGGCGCTCGATCGTTACGGCTACGGCATGGCCTCGGTGCGATTCATCTGCGGCACGCAGACGCCGCACCGCGAACTCGAGCAGCGCATCAGCGAATTCCTCGGCACCGAGGACACGATCCTGTACCCGTCCTGCTTCGACGCCAATGGCGGACTGTTCGAGGCCATCCTCGACGAGCGCGATGCCGTGATCAGCGATGCGCTCAATCACGCCAGCATCATCGACGGCATCCGCCTGTGCAAGGCACGGCGGATGCGCTACGCGCACAATGACATGGACGAACTGGCGAAGTGCCTGGATGAGGCGGGCGACGCCCGAGCGCGATTGATCGCCACCGATGGCGTGTTCTCGATGGACGGCACGATCGCTGACCTGCCGGTGATCTGCGATCTGGCCGAACGTCACCAGGCGATGGTCATGATCGATGACTGTCACGCCACCGGCTTCCTCGGCGCCGGCGGTCGTGGCACGCACGAGTATCACGATGTCATGGGCCGTGTTGACATCATTACCGGGACGCTTGGCAAGGCGCTCGGCGGGGCTTCGGGCGGATACACCTCGGGCCGCCGCGAGATCGTCGAGTGGCTGCGGCAGCGCTCGCGCCCCTACCTGTTCTCCAATACGCTGATGCCGGTGATCGCAGCCACCTCGCTGAAGGTGCTCGAACTGCTTGAGGATGGCCATGAGCTGCGTCAACGCCTGTGGGACAACACCGCCTATTTCCGGGACGGCCTCACCGCACTGGGCTTTGATCTGCTGCCGGGTGAGCATCCGATCATCCCGGTCATGCTCGGTGATGCCAGGCTTGCCGCCGACATGGCCGAGCGACTGCTCGCCGAGGGCGTCTACGTGGTGGGCTTTTTCTTCCCGGTGGTCCCCGAGGGCCGGGCGCGCATCCGCACGCAGATGTCGGCCGGGCATTCGCGTGCGCACCTGGACCAGGCGATCGAGGCCTTCGGCCGGGTCGGACGCGAACTCGGCGTGATCCCGGCCGGCAGGGCCGGTCAATGAAAGCGCTGGTCAAAGCCCGCGCCGAACCCGGCATCTGGATGCAGGATGTCGCTGAACCGAGCATCGGCGCCAACGATGTGCTCATCCGCGTCAGCCGCACGGCCATCTGCGGCACCGACATGCACATCTTCAACTGGGACGAGTGGGCGCAGAAGACCATCCCGGTGCCGATGACCGTCGGCCACGAGTTCTCGGGCACCATCTGCGATATGGGCAGCGAGGTCTATGGCTACGCGATTGGTGACCGGGTCTCGGCAGAAGGCCATATCACCTGCGGTGTTTGCCGCAACTGCCGCGCCGGGCGCCGTCACCTGTGCATCAACACGGTGGGTATCGGTGTGAACCGCGCGGGCGCTTTCGCCGAGTACATCCAGGTGCCGGCGAGCAACCTGTTCAAGCTGCCCGAGGCAATCAGCGACGACATGGCGGCATTACTCGACCCGCTGGGCAATGCAACGCATACGGCGCTGTCGTTTGACCTTGTCGGTGAGGACGTACTGATCACCGGCGCAGGCCCGATCGGCATCATGGCCACGGCAGTCGCGCGACACGCGGGCGCACGCCACATCGTCGTCACCGACGTCAACGACTACCGGTTGGGGCTGGCCAGGCAGATGGGCGCAACCCGCGTCATCAATGTCAGCCACCAGCGAATTGACGACGTCATGAAAGACCTGGGCATGCAGGAAGGTTTTGATGTCGGCCTGGAGATGTCCGGCGTGCCCTCGGCGCTTCGCGACATGCTGCGCGTGCTGCACCATGGCGGGCGCATCGCGCTGCTGGGCATTCCGCCCTCAGATACAGCCATCGACTGGAACCAGGTCATATTCAAGGGCCTGGTCATCAAGGGCGTGTATGGTCGGGAAATGTTCGAGACCTGGTACAAGATGTCGGCAATGCTGCAGAGCGGACTGGATCTCTCTGCGATGATCACCCATCGCTTCCCTGCAGCGGATTACCTGGAGGCTTTCGAGACCATGGGTTCCGGGCAGTCGGGCAAGGTCGTGCTCGACTGGGCGGCGCTCTAGCGGCGTTTCTAGTCGATCTCGCAGACCAGGCAGTAGGCCGCGACGCCGCGGGGATCTCCGAAGGCCTGGATGATCAGCACTTCACGCTCCAGGCGCAGCAGCAGGCCCTGCAGCAGATTCGTCGGGCCACTCGCACCCATCATGGCCCGCAGCAGCGCCACCCCAGGTTCGCCGGCGCCCCCCAGCATCCCAAGCGCCACGCGTTGCATGAACGTAAGCTCCGGTTCCACATGGCGCACGCGGAAGCTGCCGGGTTCCAGTCCTGCCAGCGCTGCCACGGAGGCCACTGCGTCGTCGAGGTCACCCAGCGCGTCAACCAGTCCGTTGTCCAGCGCCTGCACGCCGCTGAACACGCGGCCCTCGGTCACGGCATCGATTTGCTGACCATTGAGCCCGCGACGCTCTGCCACGGCGCCGACGAATCGATCGTAGAAGTTCCCGGCCGTGAGCTCGATCGCGCGACGAGCGCGCTCATCGAGTTCGCGATCAGGCCGGAACTGCCCGGCCAGCCAGCTGGTGCCCACGCCATCGTTGCTGATGCCCAGACGGTCCAGACCGCGCTGCACGGTCGGGAACATCGAGAACACCCCGATCGACCCCGTGAGCGTCGTCGGACTGGCCCAGATCTGTTCGCCGGCAAGCGCGATCATGTAACCACCCGAGGCTGCGATACTGCCCATCGATACGACCAGCGGCTTGCCGCTGTCGCGAAACTGTGCGAGTTCGCGCAGCAGCACCTCGGAGGCGAATGCGCTGCCGCCACCGCTGTCGATGCGCAGCACCATGGCGCGCACGCGATCGTCTTCGCGGGCCTGGCGAACTAGGCGTGCCGTGGAGTCGCTGCCGATCGAGCCGGGCGCCTGGTCACCGGGCAGGATCATGCCGGCGGCAGTGATCACGGCGACCTGGTCGGCGCCGCGCATGCGCTTGGCCTCGCGCTTGTAGGCATTTGATGCGCGCTGCGCGGCGAGATAGGTGTCGTGATCGATGCCGCGGAAACCATCGATACTCTCGTGGTCGGCGGCCACCAGCTCACGCATGCGCTCGCCGAGTTCGTCGCGATGCAGCAATGAATCGACGATGCCGGCATCCAGCGCCATCTGCGCGAGATCGCCGTCCAGCGCTTCAAGCGACGGCAGCAGTTCACTGATATAGCGATCCAGCTCGGCGGCCTCGAGGCCGCGGGCCGAAGACACGGTTTCCCGATACACTTCCCACAACGAGGCCAGCCACGCGCGTGCCACCTCGCGCTCACCCTCGCTCATGTCATCACGCGTGTAGGGTTCACCCATCGACTTGAAGTCACCGACGGTAACCACGTTGAGATCGATGAGCAGTGAATCCAGTGCGCGACGATAGAACGACAGGTAGTAGCCGAAACCCTGCAACACCACACCGCCGGCCGGGTGCAGATGCACCTCGTCTGCCTGTGCTGCCAGCAGGTACTGGGCCTGGCTGAATCCCTCGCCATAGGCGATCACCGGCTTGCCGCTTTCACGGAAAACCCGCAGGGCCGCTGCGAATTCTTCGAGTTTGCTCAGGCCACCACCGGTGAGCCTGCTCAGGTCGAGCACCACGGCATCGATGCGCTTGTCTTCGCGGGCCGATTCCAGCGCTTCGATCAGGTCGCGCAACAGCGTTTCCTGCGGCGGCAGCCCCTGGGCACGCGCCAGCGTGCGATCGATCGGACTGCCGGAGAGCTGGTCGACCAGTCGCCCGGAGGGTGCGAGCACCAGCGCGGAGTCTTCCTCCACCACCAGGCTGGTCGGCGTCAGGACGGCAAGCACGATCAGCGCGAGGACCAGCAGAATCACCAAGTGAATCACCCGGCGCAGGCCATCGAGTGCGCGCCAGGCGCCACGCAACAGGGAGACGAAAAAATTGCTTCGGGGGGTATTGCTCATTCAAGGCTCTCGCGGGGGGCCAAAGGACTGCGCAGCCGACCGGCGGACGAAACGGCAACACCGCTGATCATAACGGATCGGTCGCGGCAGATCAGTCACCACACGCCTGGCCGCCAGATGATCGCTCACTACAACGACGCAGGGCCGGTACCCTTGCAGGTACCGGCCCTGTTGCCTGATGAGTGGCCGGGGCTCGACTGCCCCGCCTGTCGAACCTCAGACTTTCTCGCGAATCCGCGCGGCCTTGCCTGTGCGGCCACGCAGGTAGTAGAGCTTTGCGCGACGCACATCGCCGCGACGCTTGACCTGGATGTCCGCAATGGACGGACTGTAGGTCTGGAACACACGCTCCACGCCCTCGCCATGCGACATCTTGCGCACCGTGAACGCCGAGTTCAGGCCACGGTTGCGACGCGCAATCACCACGCCCTCAAATGCCTGCAGGCGTTCGCGCGTGCCCTCCACGACCTTGACCTGCACGACGACCGTATCGCCGGGCTGGAAATCGGGGACCTCGCGGGTCATCTGTTCGGCCTCGATCGCCTCAATCAATTTGCTCATCGTCTTCACCATCCACCGACCCCGGGGGGTCCTGATTTCCATTGACCGTGCGGGTGGCCGTGGCCGCCCGCCTGACTTCTTCCAGCAACTCCGGCCGCCAGCGGCGCGTGCGCGCCAGCGCCTGTTCATGACGCCAGCGCCGGATGGCCTCATGGTCACCCTGCAGCAGCACCTGCGGCACACGCCGCCCGGCAATCTCCTCCGGCCGCGTGTAGTGCGGCCAGTCCAGCAGACCGCCTGCGAAGGAGTCCTGCTGCGCCGAATCCTCATCGCCCAATGCGCCCGGCAACAAACGGCAGGTGGCATCAATAATCGCCGCCGCCGCCAGCTCGCCGCCCGAGAGCACGTAGTCGCCCAGCGACACCGCCTCCAGCCCGTAGGCCTCAATCAAGCGCTCGTCCAGGCCCTCATAGCGACCGGTCACCAGCAACGCACCCGGCCCCTGCGCCAGCCTGGCCGCCTGGGCCTGATCGAAGCGCCGACCGTGTGCCGCCATCACCAGCCTGGGGCAGCCTTCCGGCAACGCCGCCAGCGCCGCCTCGATCGCCGCCGCCATCGGCGCGTACTTCAGCACCATGCCGGGCCCACCGCCATAGGGCCGGTCATCCACCGTGCGATGGCGATCACTCGCCTGCTCGCGCGGGTTGAAACACTCCATCGCCACCAGTCCGCGCTCGAAGGCGCGCCCGACGACGCCGAACCGGGTCACCGGCTCGACAAGCTCGGGCAGCAGTGCCACGACTGCGAACCTGAGCATTCTAGAATTCCGGATCCCAGTCCACCGTGATGTGCCGGGTCTCCAGATCCACCTCGAGGACCACCTCGCCCTGGACGAACGGCACCAGGCGTTCGCGCTCTCCCTGGATCACCATCACGTCGTGCGCCGGCGTGTCCAGCATCCGGCTCACCCTGCCCAGGTCCTGCCCGTCGCGCGTGCGTACAGCCATGCCTTCAAGGTCGGCCCAGTAATACTCACCCGGCGCCGCCGGCGCCAATGCGCTGCGCGGCACCCTGATCTCCCAATCCACCAGCGCCTGAGCGGCATCACGATCGACCACGCCGGCCAGCTGCGCGATGACCGACTTGCCGTGTGCCTGCCCCTGAAGCACCGTGATTTCACGAAGCTCTGCGGCCCTGCACAACAACCAGGTGCGGTAGTTTGTGATGTTCTCCCGGGGCTCGGTGAAGGAAAACACCTTGACCCAGCCCTGGACCCCGAAAACGCCGGAAATCCTGCCCAGCGTGACGGTCGACTCATTATTCACACGCATGCGGCCCGCCGGTCAGGCAGGCGGTGACATCAGGCGGTTGCGGCCTCTTCGGGCCGCGCGGCAGTCGCGCCCTTGCGCTCGCCGCGAATCAGCTGGGCGACACGCTC
>JAFIFN010000241.1 GCA_020832005.1 Gammaproteobacteria bacterium
TCGTCGGTGGCACCAGCGAGTAGGCCGGCTCGACCTGGCCATCGAGCAGGCGGGCCACAATCCCTTCGCGATCGATGGCCAGCGACAGTGCCCGTCGCACCCGCGGGTCGTCGAAGGGCGGCCGGGAGATGTTGAGCAGGATGAAGCCTGTGCCAAGCCCGGGAGACGAACGAAGATGCCCCGGGAGATTGCGCTCTATCCAGCGGGCCTGATCGGCGGGATAGCGGAGCGTGAGATCGAGTTCGCCGGCCCTGTAGCGCTGCAGGCTGGCCGAGTCGTTTTCCAGCGGATAGTAGTAGACCCGTTCGATGCGCACACTGTCGGTCGCGTAGTGGTAGGGGTTGCGCTCCGCCAGCAGGTAGGTCTGTGGTACGGCCGCGGTCAGCCGGTAGGCGCCACTGCCGACGAAATTGGCAGGACGGGTCCACTGCTGGCCGTGGGCCTCGATGGCGTGCGCCGGGACGGCAACGGCGGCGACCGCCGCCATGAGATCAGGCAGGAACGGCGCCGGGTTGTTCAGGCGGATCTCGAGGTGGCGGTCATCGAGGGCGCGCACGCCCAGCGTGTCCGTGTCTGCCTGTCCGGTATTCACGGCACGGCCGTTCTCGATCAGATACAGAAACGAGGCGTAGCGGGCAGCGGTGCGCGGATCCATCAGCCGGCGGAAGGAATAGACGAAATCTTCGGCCGTCTTCGGCTTGCCGTCCGACCATCGCAGGTTTTCGCGCAGCCGGAAGATATAGGTCTGTCCGTCTTCGCTCACTTCGTAGGCCTCAGCAGCCCCGTAAGTCAGCTGGCCTTCACGGTCGACCGTCATCAGGCCTTCGAACAGGTCGTAGATCAGGATCGAGGCCGAGGTGCCGATTGCCCGGTGCGGATCGAGGGTGCGCGGTTCGTTACCCAGACCACGGTGGAACACGCTGTTGTCGGCGCTCGCCGGCGCCATCGGGACGATCAATCCCAGCAGCGCCAGCACGGCTGCGGGCGCGCAGAACCCCAGAATTCGCTTTGAAGCAGTTGAACCAGCCACAGTGTCCCTCCTCGCTGTGTTCACGGGCGTGCCGGATATTCGACCAGGCCGCACAGAGAATACTTCCGGGCGATGTCATGACGTCGGATGACCCGGCCATCCTCGACACGCCTGTCTTCGACCATTCCGGCAAAGAAATTGTTCAGGAAAAAATGCCCCCCGTCAGCCGCCAGCGTGACCCGCGACCAGCCGGGTGCGGCGGGCACCTCGTAGTCGACGACGCGCGTCCCGGAGGGGTCGACTCGGCAACACCCTTTGCCCGTGGCCATCAGCAGCCCGTTGTCGGCCAGCGTGGCGATCCCGCAGGTCCCCCGCGGGTCGTCATCGTCGAGGCGCAGAAAGTCATCGAGCTGACGGTCGCTGGCGAGGTCATAGCGCATCACGCGGCGCCCTCCCTCGGAGACATAGCGCAGCGTATGGCCGTCCTGCTCGAAGGCCATGTGGGTGACACAGTGGAAGCCGCGCATGCCGCCGTCGATCTCGACATCCAGGGCACGGACGGCCCGGCGGGTGGGGTCCACGTGAAAGAGCCACTGCTGCCCCCATTCGTCGTCTGGCGGCTCGCCCAGTCGGGAATGCACCCCGAGCAGCAGTCCGCCGCGGCCATCGGGCAGGATGGCGCCGAAGCGTCGACGCGGCAGCCAGTCCTGCAGCTGCGGGCCTTCACCGGAGGGCTCGAAGGCGACGATGGCATAGGCCTGCGCGTCGGCGGCGTAAAGGACGCCGCTCTGCGGCTCCACGGCCACACCGATGACCAGGCCGTCCGTGCCGGTGGCAAGCGTCGCACGCGGGCCGAAATCGGCATCCATGTGCAGCAGCCGACCGGGGCCGGCGTGGTTGCGCAGGTCGACGTTGCTGTCGTCGACGTCGCTGCTGGCGACGATGATGTCACCCGGCGCGAAGGCCACGGGGGTGTCTGCGGTCATGTGTGCCCCCTTGTTCAATACCAGTAGTTCATCCAGCGCGCGGCATCCTTGAGCATCCGCGCGCCCTCGACCTTGTCCTGCGGCAACGACTCGAGATAGGCGCTGTGGTCATAGCGCTCCCGGTACTGGTTGAAGATGTGCCGGTAGAGGGAGATGTGCAGGTCCGGAATCCGGTGTTTCTTGCGGAACGCCTCCATGTTGATCGCGGCCCGCCGCTTGGTCTCGAACACGCCGGCTTCGGTCAGGACCTCGCCGCGCGGGCCGAAGATGGCCGAGCGTCCGATCCAGTTGTTGCGCGGCGCGTTCTCCTCGAAGAAATGTGGATTGCTGCTGCCGGTGCTGACGGAGTTGTTCACCAGCGTGGTGTACACGTCGTTATGGTAGGAGGTCAGGCGCATGTCCTCCCATTCACAGCCGCCGGTGGCCACCCGGCAGATGATTTCGGCGCCTTTCATGGCCATGCAGCGAAACAGCTCCTGTTCGAACTGCACTGACGACATGGCGATATTGCCGATATCCGTGCGCGCGATGGGGATGACGCGGTCCCAACCATACATCTCCACATAGCGATCGAAGACGTCGTAGATCGTCGTGGTGATGTTTTCGCTGCCGGGGAACATGCCGCGTACGTTACGCTGCTTCCAGTGGACATCGACAACGCGGCCCTCGGGCCCTACCAGCACCTGCCAGTTCATCACATGATCTTTCCAGTCCGGATCCCTGGCAAGACAGCCGAAGGCGATATAACAGTTGTAGGCCTTCGCTTTCGCGGCAATCGCCTCGACTTCCGGTCCGGGGACATCGATGGCCACCCGCAGGTATTCGGCGCGCTTCCAGTCGGGCTGATAGCCCTGTAGCGGGAATTCATGGAAGCACAGCAAATCCGAGCGCCCACCATAACCCTGCGCCTTGTCGATGCACGAGAGGGTGTAGTCGAGGTTCTCCCGAAGGCCGGCGGCTGGATTGGCCCCATCGACACCACGTACCCGTGTCTGCACGATGGCGATGGAGGTCACCGGTTTTCTCAGCGGTACCGTGGGATAGGTGCCGTCCTCGCGGACCAGTTGCGGAATGTCGTCCCTGTCGCTCATATCACTCCCCCGTGGGTGTCTTGGTTTGCTTGTCGCCGCTGAGGTCCTGCCAGTAGTGACAGGCGACCTGGTGTGCTTCGGACCCTGTGGCCTCCAGCACCGGCGCGGCCTTGATGCATAACGGCGTGGCGTGCGGGCAGCGCGTGCGAAACACGCAGCCCGAGGGTGGGTTGAGCGGGG
>JAFIFN010000242.1 GCA_020832005.1 Gammaproteobacteria bacterium
TCGTCGGTGGCACCAGCGAGTAGGCCGGCTCGACCTGGCCATCGAGCAGGCGGGCTACGATGCCCTCGCGGTCGATGGCCAGCGACAGCGCCCGGCGCACCCGCGGATCGTCGAAGGGCGGCCGGGAGATGTTGAGCAGGATGAAGCCCGTGCCAAGCCCGGGAGACGAGCGAAGATGCCCCGGGAGATTGCGCTCGATCCAGCGGGTCTGATCGGCGGGATAGCGCAGGGTGAGATCGAGTTCTCCGGCCCGGTAGCGCTGCAGGCTGGCCGAGTCGTTCTCCAGCGGGTAATAGTAGACCCGCTCGATGCGCACGCTGTCGGTGGCGTAGTGGTAGGGGTTGCGCTCCGCCAGCAGGTAGGTCTGTGGGACGGCCGCGATCAGCCGGTAGGCGCCACTGCCGACGAAATTGGCAGGACGGGTCCACTGCTGGCCGTGGGCCTCGATGGCATGCGCCGGGACGGCGACGGCGGCGACCGCCGCCATGAGATCAGGCAGAAACGGTGCCGGGTTGTTGAGGCGGATCTCGAGGTGGCGGTCATCGAGGGCGCGCACGCCCAGCGTGTCGGTGTCGGCCTGCCCGGTGTTCACCGCTCGGCCGTTCTCGATCAGGTAGAGAAACGAGGCATAGCGTGCGGCGGTGCGCGGATCCATCAGCCGGCGGAAGGAATAGACGAAATCCTCAGCCGTCTTGGGCTTGCCATCCGACCAGCGCAGGTTCTCGCGCAGCCGGAAGACGTAGGTCAGCCCGTCTTCGCTGACTTCATAGGCCTCAGCAGCGCCGTAGGTCAGCTGGCCTTCGCGGTCGACTGTCATCAGGCCTTCGAAGAGATCGTAGATCAGGATCGAAGCCGAGGTGCCGATCGCACGGTGCGGATCGAGGGTACGGGGTTCGTTGCCCAGACCACGGTGGAACACCGTGTTGTCGGCGCTTGCCGGCGCCATCGGGACAATCAATCCCAGCAGCGCCAGCAGCGCTGCGGGTGCACAGCACCCCAGGATTCGCTTTGAAGCAGTTGAACCAGCCACAGTGTCCCTCCTCGCTGTGTTCACGGGCGTGCCGGATATTCGACCAGGCCGCACAGGGAATACTTCCGGGCGATGTCATGACGCCGGATGACCTGGCCATCCCCGACACGTCTGTCTTCGACCACGCCTGCAAAGAAATTGTTCAGGAAAAAATGCTCGCCGTCAGCCGCCAGCGTGACCCGCGACCAGCCGGGGGCGGCGGGGACCTCGTAATCGACCAGACCCGTCCCGGAGGGCTCGACCCGGCAACACCCCTTGCCGGTGGCCATCAGCAGACCGTCATCCGCCAGCGTGGCGATCCCGCAGGTCCCGCGCGGGTCGTCGTCGTCGAGGCGCAGAAAGTCCTCGAGCTGACGGTCGCTGGTGGTGTCGTAGCGCATCACGCGCCGGCCACCCTCGGAGACATAGCGCAGTGTCCGGCCATCCTGCTCGAAGGCCATGTGGGTGACGCAGTGGAAGCCGCGCATCCCGCCGTCGATCTCGACGTCCAGGGCACGCACGGCCCGGCGGGTGGGGTCGACGTGGAAGAGCCACTTCTGGCCCCACTGGTCGTCTGGCGGATCGCCCAGTCGGGAATGCACCCCGAGCAGCAGTCCGCCGCGGCCATCGGGCAGGATGGCGCCGAAGCGTCGACGCGGCAGCCAGTCCTGCAGCTGCGGGCCGTCACCGGAAGGCTCGAAGGCGACGATGGCATAGGCCTGCGCATCGGCGGCGTAGAGGACGCCGCTCGCCGGGTCGACGGCCACACCGATCACCAGGCCGTCCGTGCCGGTGGCAAGCGTCGCACGCAGGCCGAAATCGCCATCCATGTGCAACAGCCGACCGGGGCCGGCGTGGTTGCGCAGGTCGACGTTGCTGTCGTCGACATCGCTGCTGGCGACGATGATGTCACCGGGCGCGAAGGCCACGGGGGTGTGTGCGCTCATGTGTGCCCCCTGTTCAATACCAGTAGTTCATCCAGCGCGCGGCATCCTTGAGCATCCGCGCGCCCTCGACCTTGTCCTGCGGCAACGACTCGAGATAGGCGCTGTGGTCATAGCGCTCCCGGTACTGGTTGAAGATGTGCCGGTAGAGGGAGATGTGCAGGTCCGGAATCCGGTGTTTCTTGCGGAACGCCTCCATGTTGATCGCGGCCCGCCGCTTGGTCTCGAACACGCCGGCTTCGGTCAGGACCTCGCCGCGCGGGCCGAAGATGGCCGAGCGTCCGATCCAGTTGTTGCGCGGCGCGTTCTCCTCGAAGAAATGCGGATTGCTGCTGCCGGTGCTGACGGAATTGTTCACCAGCGTGGTGTAGACATCGTTGTGGTAGGAAGTCAGGCGCATGTCTTCCCATTCACAGCCGCCGGTGGCCACCCGGCAGATGATCTCGGCGCCCTTCATGGCCATGCAGCGGAACAGCTCCTGTTCGAACTGCACGGAGGACATGGCGATGTTGCCGATATCGGTGCGCGCGATCGGGATGACACGGTCCCAGCCATACATCTCCACGTAGCGATCGAAGACGTCGTAGATGGTCGTGGTGATGTTCTCGCTGCCGGGGAACATGCCGCGGACGTTACGCTGCTTCCAGTGGACATCGACGACGCGGCCCTCGGGCCCCACCAGCACCTGCCAGTTCATCACGTGATCTTTCCAGTCGGGGTCCCTGGCAAGACAGCCGAAGGCGATATAACAGTTGTAGGCCTGCGCTTTCGCGGCAATCGCCTCGACTTCCGGGCCGGGCACATCGATGGCCACCCGCAGGTATTCGGCCCGCTTCCAGTCGGGCTGATAGCCCTGCAGCGGGAATTCATGGAAGCACAGCAGGTCCGAGCGTCCCCCGTAGCCCTGCGCCTTGTCGATGCACGAGAGGGTGTAGTCGAGGTTTTCACGAATACCGGCGGCAGGATTGGCCCCATCGACGCCGCGCACCCGCGTCTGCACGATGGCGATGGAGGTCACCGGCTTTCTCAGCGGTACCGTGGGATAGGTGCCGTCCTCGCGGACCAGCTGCGGAATGTCGTCCCTGTCGCTCATATCACTCCCCCGTGGGTGTCTTGGTCTGGGTGTTGCCGCCGAGGTCCTGCCAGTAGTGGCAGGCGACCTGGTGTGCTTCGGACCCGGTGGCCTCCAGCACCGGCGCGGCCTTGATGCATAACGGTGTGGCGTGCGGGCAGCGCGTGCGAAACACGCAGCCCGAGGGTGGGTTGAGCGGGG
>JAFIFN010000243.1 GCA_020832005.1 Gammaproteobacteria bacterium
ATTACGGCCTGGCACCGATTGCCGCCTCCACCCATCCCTTTGCGACCTGGCGGGCTCAGCATCAGACCGAGCGCGACCGCTATAAAGAACTCACCCGCGAGATGCAGGCCACGGCGCGCCGTCTGCTGATCTGCGGCATGCACGTGCATGTCGGCATCGAAGATGAGGAGCTGCGCATCGACCTGATGAACCAGCTGTCCTACTTCCTGCCGCACCTCTTGGCGATGTCATGCTCCTCACCGTTCTGGCAGGGCCGCGAGACGGGGCTCAAGTCGTATCGCCTGACGGTGTTCGATGCGTTGCCGCGCACCGGCATTCCCGAGCGTTTCGGCAGCTACGGTGAATATCAGCGCCATGTCTCGATCCTCGTGGATGCCGGCATCATCGACGATGCCAGTCGCATCTGGTGGGATCTGCGCCCGAGCAGTCGCTACCCGACGCTGGAAACACGCGTCATGGATGTGTGCACCAGCATCGATGACACGCTGGCGCTGGCGGCGCTGAACCTGTGCATCCTGCGCATGCTCTACCGCCTGCGCACGCGCAACCAGCGCTGGCGGATCTACACGCCGATGCTGCTGCGCGAAAACCGCTGGCGGGCGATGCGCTACAGTTTCGAGGAAGGCCTGATCGATCTTGCGCGCGGCGAGGTCGTACCGTTCGCAGAACTCCTCGATGAGCTGATCGAGCTGACGGCTGAGGATGCCGCAGCACTTTCATGCGAGGACAATATCGCGCACCTGCGCGAGATCCTGCGCCGCGGCACGAGCGCGCACCGCCAGGAACAGGTGTTCCATCAGCGCCGCGGTGAAGGTGATGACGAGGACGCCGCCCAGCGCTACGTCGTGGACTTCCTGGTGGGCGAGACGCTCAACGGCGTGTGAACTCTGTGGAACAGGCGCGTCAGGGTTGCGGCGGGAATCCCGGCAACTCGGGCAGCGGTAGCGCATCCTCGACGTCCGACTCGAGCAGGCAGCTCTCCTGCATGGTCAGTGCAAGTTCGGCGAGTTGCTGGCGGGCCTGTGCATCCTCGGCACCGGCCACGGCGAGCGGGCACTGCTGCGCTTCAAGTGCGGCGATGGCCTCGCGACAGGCCGGCGAGTTGACCAGGCGCTGGGAGTCCCCGCCGGTCAGTTCGCCGAGGAACTCTGCCAGGCCGATGGTCTCCTCGATGGCCTCGTTGCTGGCCGTGAGCAGGAACTCGGTACGCGCCAGCGCCTCACCCTCCAGGCCAGCCACGCCGGTGAGGATGCGCGCGCGCGCCTCGGGCGTCATGGATTGCCAGTCACCCAGCGTCGTGCAGGTGACCTCGATGGGATCGGGCAGGCTGCCCTCGTCACGTGCACAACCCGCGGCGACGAGCAGGGCGGCCAGTGCGGGGACGAGCAGGCTCAATGCGGCTGGGCGCGTCATGCGGGTGTAAATCACTGGCAGGCTCCGGACAGGTTTGCGCGCAGTTTATACGGGTTTCATGATGCTGAGCACGACGATTGCGGCGATGAACACCCACAGGCACACGAGTATCGCGGTTGCCTGGGTATAGCCGCGGCGGATTTCACCCTCGATCGCGTCGCTGCTGCCGTGCGTTGCGAGCACGCGCCAGTGCTCGAAATAGCTGATCAGCGCGAAGCGGATGCCCACGCCGCAGGCCATCACGCCGGCAAACAGGGCGAGTTTCCACGCCAGCCACGCCGGCATCGCCAACACGCCCGATGCGGCCGTGGCTGCGAGCAGCAGCAGCGCGAGCATCACCAGGTAGCGCAGTGCACGATCAATGGCCGCCAGCCGCGGACCGGCCTGGGCATGACGCAGGCGGTGAGTGACTTCCACCATGACCAGCCAGGCCGTGGCCAGCACGCCTGCGCTCCAGGCCGCCACCGTGCCGCCGGGGATCCAGCCCATGAGTGCGGCCAGCGCAAACCCGAGTCCCAGCTGCAGCACCAGCGCATAGCGCACGTGCTGGTCCACCTCCATGACATGTTCCATCAGCCGGTTGCGTTCCGCGAATGCCATGTCCCGGCCCCACGAGACGAAGCGGAATGTGCTGTTGATCACCAGTTCGGAGCCCAGCCAGTAGCCCAGGACGGCGATGTGGGCGATGAGCAGGACGGTGTAGAGCATGCCGGGGATTCCTTGTGATCAGTGCCGCATGTGCCGTATCGGACCGCATCGATGCGCTGGGTCGCGAGTATGCCGATTGCCTGTCCATGCCGCCAACAAGTTCCGGTTGTCGTAGTATCGGCTGGCCGCAGCAACGTTTCTGGTGCCACGGCCTTGATCTGCGTCTTGCTGCCGGCATGTTCCTGCGTCATTATCGTGAAGTGTGAATAGTTCATACTACGTTTGAGGCCAGTCAAAATGGGTCCTGCAGTCAAAAAGACCATTTCGCTTCCGCCCGACCTGGCGAAGCAGATCGATGAGATCGCTGAATCAGAAGGCAAGTCGGTCAGCGCCGTGGTCCAGGATGCTTTGCGACTGGCGCATCGGGAGCACCTGAAGCGGGAATATGCCGGGATTCAGGGCTACTGGAGCAGGAAGGCGCGAGAGAAGGGCGTCCTGACGGAAAAGGACTTGCGTCGGTACCTCAGCGATTGAGGGTCGTCTTCGATACCAACATCTTCGTTTCGGCTTTCGTGTTTCCCAGGAGCCGGGCAGATGCCGCGATCCGAAGAGTGCTCGATGGCGTAGATGAGTTGATCATATCTCGACCGATCATCGACGAACTCCTGACCGTGCTGGCCCGGAAGTTCGCTCGTGATGCCAACGAGTTGGGGCGGGTTGCGTTATTCCTGACGGATGTGGGCGATGTGGTCCGTCCACGAGGTCGGATTACGATACTTTCCGACGAAGCCGATAATCGTATCCTCGAGTGCGCCCGCACGGGGCACGCTGATTTGATCGTCACCGGGGACAGGGCGATGCTCGCGCTGGGGCATTATCGGGATATCGAAATCAAATCGCTACGCGAATATCTGGCGTCGTAGTTCTCGCGAATACGCAAAATCGACCTATATGTCGACCAGGCATAATTCAAATGACCGGGGGAATAGCCTGGGAGGCGGGGCGATCGCCTGTTTGCATGGTCTAATGACGGACATGGACAGCACTGCAAAGAAAACAGGTATTGCCGTCGACAAAAGCAGCGCTTCGATTGATCGCAGGCTCAGCGTCGCGCCGATGATGGATTGGACGGACCGCCACTGCCGGT
>JAFIFN010000274.1 GCA_020832005.1 Gammaproteobacteria bacterium
GGGTGGGCGACAAGGCAGCGCTGCTTACCCGGAATAGATTTGAGAAAACTCGAGGGAAGCAGGGACGAACACGATGATGCAAGTATTGCGTCGGGATCGGCGCATTCGTCCATTTCCCTAAAAATTGCTGCCTTGGCACCAGTGTCCTCCAGGATACTTTCCTGTACGTAAGCAGCGCCCTGGACCGCTTTATCCAACGTCTGGACGGGTGTCATACGGCCGAGGATTCGGTCCAGTCCTGTTATATGACCGTCGGCTTCCAGAGGTGAAAGCGCTTCCCAAAGTGTGGCTATGGCTGCGTCCGCCGCACCCGGTGCAACGTCATAAAGCCGCACGGGGTGACCGGAACGGGCAAACACCACCGCCCACCCACGACCGATTACGCCTGTTCCCACAACTCCTACATGGGTCATGACCGCCCTCCCATCTGTGCACGCAGGCTGGCCGTTGCTTCGTGGTCTACAACCAGCATCCGGTCCGGTGCTTCACCAAAGACCACGCCGTAGATATTGCGGGCCCGATCGACCGTCTCCCACTTTTCCAGCACATCCTTGAGCACCCGGGCCGGATCCCGTTCCAGGGGGGGACCATATCCGCCTCCCCCCGCGTCGATCCCCCGGAGCAGCTCGCCCTCATGGAGGAGTAGTTCGCAAACATTGGGAAGCTTCACCTCGTTTCCGTCGCGGTCCGTGCGAAAGTTCGCTGCAAGAATGCCGTCATGACCGCCCCGTACTCCACGAGCAGGATTGATCTGGCCGTCCGACGGTATGATCACCGTCATCGGGTCGCGCCGCGGACCAAAGACGATTTCAGACGCTGGGCCGCCCCGGAAACGTCCGGCGCCCCCCGATCCGGGAACCAACTTCAGCGATCGAAACAGCATAGGGTGCTTGATTTCGTCGAGCTCGATACTGTCGCGGTAGAGAAGCCCAGCTGCCACTGGCACCGCGTATGTCACCCAGCCATCGGCTTGGGGGCTGGCCGGACCACCGTTGGATGTACACATCAACTGATTGACGTAGGGCGCGCCGCCGTGTCGGTGGTCGACGCCGGAGACGACCGAAAAACCAGCGCCGATGGCATTGCCGCCTTCGGCCAGTCCCATGCCGTCGCTTACGCCCGCAATGGCGCCTTGAACCGTGTTGATCAGACGGTCCGCCACGTTTGTGGTCGCCATGGAACAGCTGTGCGGAAATAGCACGCGACCGACCACACAATTGTCGCGCAGCAATACGTCGATACAGCGGAAAGCCCCGGCGTTGTGGGGTATGTCCGGGTCTACGCAGTTGAAAAATCCGGTGACTGCGTTATTGATGGCGCAGGCTTCAGATTCATTGAGCCCGCAGTCCACGCAGTCAATGTTGTCGCGCAGGTCAATTTCAACCCGGCCCTTCGCAGGCTCGACTTTTAGTCTGACCTTAATCGGAATGCCGTCGGGCAGGAACGGTTCCATGGGGTCATGGGCGTTCTCGTTCACGACTTCTATAGTGGGCATCTGGCTGATCGTCTGGCGCAGTCGGCGTTCAGAGTAGTCAAACCAGTTTTCGATGAAGGCTTTGACCGTTTCCTTACGATACTTGGCGCAAAGCTCCTTGATACGCCGTTCGGCAATCCGCGCCGCCCCGATGGAAGCGAGGAAATCCCCATACCACTGATCAGGCACCCGTATGCGTTTACGACACATACGCACGATGTCATCGATCGATTTGTAGTCACGCTGAATACGGACGCAGGGGAAAATCAGTGTTCCTTCCTGATAGACGTCGCGTGCCGCCGCATAATACGTCGTGGGTATGCTGTTGCCGGTATCCGCTTGGTGAGCCTTGGCGCAGGCGGTAAACATGTGTTCACCGTCCACAAAAACCGGCACCAGAATCGCGTGATCAGCCGCATGAGTGTTGCCCATGTAGGGATCATTGTGAAGAAAAGCATCCCCTTCACTAATATCGTCATGAAGCTTGTTCATGGATGCGCTTTGGAGATGAGCGCCAAAGATATGCACAGGCGCGCCTTCGGCAGCAGCCAGCAGGCGATCGTCTCCGGTAACGATGGCGCAGGAAAAATCCCGCGCATTGGCGATCACGGCCGAGCGGGCTGCACGCAGGAGCGTGTTGGACATTTCCCGAACAATACCGTCAAAGCGGTTGGCAAGAACGGTGGTCAGAACCGGATCGAATTCGTGTGTGATTTCGGTATTCATTCTGCGTCTCTCTTGGCTCACTCCGGCTGGAGGCGGGTCACATAATTGCCATGTTCGCTAAGGGCAACGTCAAAACCCGGATACACGACAATGGTGGTGGTTGGCTCCTCGATAATGGCGGGGCCGCAGACCACGGCGCCAGGAGTCAGATCGACGCCATGGAAAACAGGCACCGCATTCCAGCCGCTGCCGAAGAACCCCTTGCGTATTGAATGTGGCGTGGGGTTGTGGGGCCGTGCTTTTGCCAGGGCCTGTTTTGATTGACGGCCCAGCTTGACCCGAGCCTTGGCCTTCCAGTTCAGACATTCGAGCGCGCTATCCGGATCACGAACGCCCAGAACCCTTTCATGGACCTGATGAAAGTTCTCGACCAACTCCTTTAGATCCTGATGCGTTGCAAGGCCAGAAGGCGGCAGCGGCGTCTCCAGTTCCCAGACCTGCCCCAGATAGCGTGCCTCCACCGACAGGGTGATGTCCGCATCGAAGAATCCCTGGTTCTTCATGGACTCGATGAAGCTAGACGATTCCGCCCGGATCCGCGCGAGGCAGGACGATACCCCGCTGTGGTCGAATTCGTTGCTGTGAGTGACGTGACTGGCGCTGGCTTCACGCATGATGTCGGAGTACTGCATGCCGCAGGCGCTGAGCGCCCCGGCAGTCTTGGGCAAAATCACGCTGCGTACCCCCAGCTCGCCAGCAATGGGCAGAATGTTCAGACCTGCCGCTCCGCCCCCAGCTACGATGGTCGACTCACGCGGATTCACCCCTTCGGTCATGCAGATTTCCTGAATGGCCTTGATCATCAATTCGTTGGCGATACGCATTATCGACCAGGCGGCGTCTTCTATCTTGAGTCCCAGATTCTGGGCAAGCTGACTGATAACCTGGCGTGACGCGTCCACATCCAGGCTCATCCGGCCGCCCAGGAAGTAGCCGGGATCAAGGTAGCCAAGCAAAAGCGCAGCGTCAGTGACCGTTGGCTGGTCGCCTCCC
>JAFIFN010000244.1 GCA_020832005.1 Gammaproteobacteria bacterium
GCACCTGGTCATTGCTGGGATGATCCGGAAAGCGCGCCAGTCGCTCGCGATACAGTGTCGCCGCCTGCTCATGCGCTTCGACCGACAGCTGTTCGGCCCCCATGGCCAGCTGCTCGGTCTCCTCGGCCTCGAGTGCCAGGTCGGCGAGCCTGCGCAGCGCCTCGGCGGTCATCTCGTCGTCGGCGTCATCGAGCGCCAGGAACTCCCGGTACTGCTCGCCCGCACGCGCGCGCGCCTCGGGCAGTGACTGGTCCTCACGGATCTCTATGCGCTGGCGTTCCAGCGAGCCGATGGTCGGCTCGTCGCGACGATCATCACCGCCGCGACCGAACGGCCACAGCGCCGCGGTGACGACGATCACAGCCAGCGTCGAGGCACTCACGGCGCAGTCCTGCCAATGCGCGCGATATCCTCACGCGGATCGGATGCACGGTCATAGATTCTTGCCAGCGCAAAGCGCGCCTGCACCTCATGGCTGCGAAGCCGCGCCACCTGGGTTTCCAGTGAGTCGATGGCCATGGCTTCGAGGTGCTGGCGCTGGCGTACACTGGCGCCGCCGACATCGAGCAGCAGGCCGGCGACACGCGGCCCCAGCGAGGCGATACGCAGGGCCTGGGCCTCGAACCGCCCCTCGGCGCCTTCGAGCAGCGCCTCGATCCGCGCCTCGCGGGCCTGCATTTCACTGACCACCGGGTCGAGATCGCGCAGTTCGCGGCGCTGCTGCCACAGGCGCGCCGGAAACTCGGCATTGAGTCGCCACAGCAATACGCCACGCAGCACGCGTTCACGCTGCCTGAGCTCATCGACCTCGGGTGTATCGGCCAGGCCTGCGAGGCGCTCAGCCACCTCGTCGAGTTCACGCAACTGCATGAGCTCCTCACCGGAGGCCAGCGAACGGGTATCGTAGTGCTCTGCGGTGGCGCCGACGCGCTCAGCAAGCTGTGCATGGCGCGATCTGAGCGACGCCACATCACTTGCCTCCATGAGTTCCGCAGCCCGCGGCGCATGGTGCTCCCAGGCGATCTTCTGCGTCGCCACCATATCGGCGAAGGCGCCCAGATTGTCCGCCCAGTTGCGCAGCACGCCGGACAGGAAATCCAGATCACGGTAGTTTTTCAGACCTTCCTGGAACTCATGCGAGGCGAGCAGCTGATAGAGATAACGACTCTCGATACGATCGGGCAGCGCGTCGAGCTGCCAGTGCAGCCCCGAATCCTCGGAGCTGTCCATGGCCAGCAGGGCGGGCACGAGCTCGCCGTTGCGTACCGCTGCGATCGCATCCTCCAGGCGGGCGATCTCGGCGTTCAGCGAGCGCACGGCGGCGACATAGAATTCGGCGGCCTGGCCGTGGGCATTAAGACTGGCAAACGCATAGGGAATCGCCAGCAGAGATTCCTGCACCGCCGGGTCGAGCAGATCCCGATCGCGCAGTGCCATCCACGGCGTCAGCGATTCATGGTGGCGCTCCAGTGCCGATTCAGCCCAGCCAAAACCCAGCAGGGCCGAGTTCGAATGCGGGCCGTTCAGGCGCACGCGCTGCAGCACCTCGCGTGCCTCTGCGGGCTCGTTTCTCTGCAGCAGCGAAAAGCCCAGGGCGACATTGGCACGATCGGCCAGCGCGCGAACCTCGTCGCTGCCGTTGAGCCGACCGACATGCGCCAGGTGCGCAGAGCCTTCCTCGACACGGCCCTGGCGCACCATTGCCACGCCAAGGTTGTAGCGGGCGTAGGCACGCCAGTCGCCGGGTGCGTCCCAGCGCTCGAGCGCCCGGGCTGCGCGATCGTACTGCCCGGCGGCCATCAACACCTGGGCCTCGAGCAGGCGTTTTTCTGCAGCCATACCGGCCGTCAGGCCATTACCGATCGCATCCAGCGCACTGGCGGCCTGGGCCAGCGCACCGCGCTGATAGGAGATTCTCGCCAGATACAGCCAGGCCCGGTCGCGTACCTCCGCGCGCGCGCCGGTATCCAGCAGCCGCCGGAAAATCTCTGCGGCCTCTTCATGCTGACCCCAGGACAACAGCATGCCGCCGAGCAACAGCTGGGCATCGTCATCATGCCTGCGTATATGCCCCGACAGCCTGCCCGCCTGGATGCGCGTGATCGCATCGAAGTGCTGCTGCTGGTAGAACATGAACAGTGCTTCGCCGTAGTGCAGTTCAGACACCACGGTCGGCTCGGCACGCACGGGCGCCCCGAGCGCCAGCATCAGCAAGGCGCCGGCCCGCCAGCAATGCAGGCGTCGACCCACGCTGCTAGTCCCACTCTCTCACGACGAACTCCGGCTGCATGCGCCGCTGCACGTCGCTGATTTTCAGTTCGACGAACTTCGCGCTGATGCCTTTCTCGAACGTAAGCTCGGCGCCGCGGCGATACTCGCGCTCGTGTGGACCATGCCCCGTGAACACCGCAACGAGTTCGTGTTCACCGGCGCGCACATTGCCCATGAAGATGCGGTGCACGCCGCCACGCAACAGGGCGTCAAGTTCGCGATCTGTGTACAGGTAATTGGCGACCTCGCGGCCGTTGAGTCGCAAGCTCACCGAGTCGAGCTGGAAAAACTCGCCGACATCCATGGACAGAAACACCGCCACCTGGGTGTTCGCAGGGAACAGCAGTTCCTCCTCAAGCATGAACAGGTCACGGTTAAGCGCGAGCACCTCCTGCTTGAGCGCCTGCACGTCGCGATCGATGCTGGTGAAATCATCAGCTAACGCCGGCATCAAGACGGCGATCAGGCATGCAGCCACCCAGCCGGTCGCACTGCGAGCGGATCGGTGAGCGCGGGGACCACCCGGCGGCAACGGACATCGGGATCTCATCGGCTTTACTCCTCCAGCAGTTCCTGCAGCTGCACCTGGTAATCGCGCTCACGGCCGGCGCGGTAATCGTCATGGCGGTAGCGCAACTGACCATCGCGATCGATGATCACGAGCACCGGGATGCTGCGCACGCGATACATCCTCGAGACTTCGCGACGCTCATCCAGCAACACGGGAAATTCGATCCCGGCCGCTGCGACGAACTCGCGGGCACGCTGAGGATCGCTGTCGAAATTGACGCTCAGAAGCCGCAGCCCGTCCTGGGCATGGCGCGAATACAGCGTCTGGAGCGCTTCGGCCTGCTGTCGGCACACGCCGCAGCGGCTGGTCCAGAAATTCACCATGACCACGTTGCCGCGCAGCTCCGAGA
>JAFIFN010000245.1 GCA_020832005.1 Gammaproteobacteria bacterium
GCGGCACTGTCGAGCGAGGCCTGTTCGCCCGAGTCCAGGTCATTGATGCTCTTGCCCAGTGTCAGATACGACAGGGCTTCGGCGCGCGGCATAGGGGGCTCCGAGAATACGCTGATCTCGGGCTCTGAAAGCGTGCCGCGCACCTGTGCACCTGCGGTGATGTCATCGATCCTGCGCACCGCGCGAATGTCGAGTCCGGGATCATCAATCGGGCCGCCAGTGAACAACAGGCGGCCCTGTTCGATCGTCAGCCGCTGGCCGAACGCGCCGAAGCTGCCATCGATGACACGCACATCACCACGACCGGTGGGTATGCCGTCGGAACCCTGGATGGCCAGCAGGCTGCCCTCGATGCGCCCCCGCAGCCCGGCAGCATCGATGCTGACCTCCGGTCCGACGTTCAGGCGCACGACATAGCCGATCTCCAGCTGCTGGTCATCGCTGACATCCGCGCCCACCATCACGGTATCCGGGCTCTCGGACACGGTGCCGCCACCCTGTACGATACCCGTGACGCGTGCGTTTGGAATGGCCACGACGCCGTTGACCTGCAGGTGATTGCCGCGATAAATCATGCCGATCTCGGGGCTTGCCAGTACGCGTGCCTCTGGCAGGTCAAGCACCAGCAGGTTGCTGCCGCTGAGGTTCGCGTTGCCGGCAAAGCCGTCGGCGAAGGTGAAGCGTCCGCTGCTGGTCAGGACTCCGTCACCGGACGTCGCACTGAGCTGGTAGGACAGCGTATCTGGATCCAGATCGATGGTCGCGGAGATGTCGCGCGGCGCAATGCCGATGACCGGGACCTGGGCTGCGCCGTTTTCCCAGAAAATCCTGCCGCTGACCTGCGGTTCACGCACGCTGCCCAACACCTCGAAGTTCGCGCCCAGGTCGCCCGACAGGCCCGCCAGGTCCGGCAGCAGTTCGGCGATCAGGCCAAGCTGGCCCAGGCGAACGTCCAGTGATGCGCTCAACGGCAAATCCGGGTCGTTCCAGCCGATTTCGAAGCCGCCGCGCACGTCGTCTTCGTCCGCCAGATCCACGGTCAGCGTGCCGCGCGCCGCGGCCTCATCGCCGTCGAGCGACACGCCTGCCCCGCGCCATGCCAGCAGCACGTCCTCGGGTTGTTCGCTGAGGAACAGCGAGCCTGCTGTCAGGCCAAGCCCGCCGCCCAGTTGCACGAAGCCGCGCTCATCGGCATCGACGATAATCGTCCCGGCCACGGTGCCGCGTGCCACCAGGCCGTCAGTCAGCCAACGCGTGAGTCCCTCTAGATCCAGCTGTGCAACGCCCAGCTCGCCACCCCACGTGGCGCCACCGCGCCAGTCACCGCGGATGCAGACCAGACCCAGTGAGCCGTCCATGCAGACGTTGTCCAGGCGTGCGCTGGCGCGCCCGACGGTAATCTCGCTGGGCCGTTGCAAGGCCCAGACGATGTCTTCCGCCAGCACCAGTGACACGGTATCCAGCAGGCCGGACCAGCCCTGTGCGTCCTCGTCGAGTCCTCCCGTGACCTCGAGATCCAGGCTCGCTTCTCCGCGGGCGGCATTGAGTGTCACACGATGCGCCAGCGTCGTGCCCTCGCCCTGCAACGCCAGCGTATTGACGAGCGTATCCTCGCCACGCAGACCGTCGAGCTGCAGATCGACGGTCGAGACGGCAGCCTCCGACAGGTCGAGGTCCAGCGCTGCGCTCAGGGAAGTCAGTGCCCAGCTGGCATAACGCAGCTCACTGGCCTGGACATCCAGTACCAGCGCCGGTGCATCGCGCAGCCCCGTGAGTCGGCCGCGCGCATCCAGCTGACCCCCGGCGCCCGGGTAGAGATCATTGAGGTTGGGCGCCAGCAGCGAGAACGCCAGGTCCAGCCGGTCACCCAGCGTGCCCGAGGCCGAGGCACGGGCCCCGCCCACCGCCAGCTCCACTGATCGCAGCGTGAGCGTATCGCCGGCCAGGGCGACGCGAATGTCGCCATCAACGGCTCTATTACGCAGCGTGCCGCGAATCGGTGTGAGATTCAGCTCGACATCCGGTGCCTCGCCAAATTCCCCGGTCAGGGCAAGGCTCGCAGACAGGCGGCCTTGCCAGCCTGGGTAGTGACTGCCGGGATTGATATCGCGAACCTCCAGCGAGAAGTCCATCACCGCGCCCTCGCTCCAGGCCAGGCGGCCCGCCCCCTGCGCCGTGCCTTCGAGCGCGCCGATGCGCAATCGGCTGAAGGCCACCTGGCGTACATCGCCCGCCCCGGCCACATCCAGGGTGATTTCCGGTTCTCCCGGAATACGGGCAAAGCCAGTGAGATCGAAATCGTAGGGCACATCGGCTTCATCGAGGGCAACCCGTGCCTCGCCGCTTGCGCCCAGCTGGCCATCCGCGTCATCCACCTGCAGGCTTTGCAGATGCAGTTCGCGTCCGATCAGCTGGCCATTGGCCGCAAGCGTGACTTCGGGCAGCACGGCGGCACCGCCACTGGCCTGCAAGGCGAAATCATAGCGCTCCTCGCGCCCCTCGACGGTCAGGCGCAACGTGGCCAGCGAAAACTCCGGGTCGGCCTCGCCCATTGGCCAGCCCAGCGCGTGGGCCTCGATTTCCAGGGTTGCGGCAAGACCATCTTCGGGCGCCACCGAGCCGCCTATTCGCAGCTCGCCACCGTCGGCCAGCGTCAGGCGTCCGGATTCCAGGCGCGCGATGCCCTCACGCCAGCCGCCCGTCAGCTCGACGCCCAGCGGATCATCGAGCCAGCCTGGAAGATCGACCTCCCCGTCGATCCGGCTGCCAGCAATGTCGCCGCGCAGCGTCAGGCGTGCGGCTGTGCCGATGAGTTGTTCAGGCCACAGGCTGACACCGTCGGGCAGCGGCGAGAGCGCCAGCTGGAAGTCCCAGGCAGGAGCCTCGAGCACATCGCGCAGCGTGCCGTTGAGCCTGGCGTCGATGAGCCCGGAGAGGCTCTGGTCGATTCTCATTGCGGCGATCGGGCCTCGCAGCCTGGTGCTGCCGCGCAGCGCCGGGTCCTCGTCGGGCAACTCGATGCGCCAGTCGACATCCAGGCGCTGATCCGCATCAAGCGCCGTACCCAGGCGGCCGCTGGCCTGGAGACTGGCGGCCAGTTCGTCGCGCCGCGCCGAGACCTCGAGCGTGCGCAACTCCACACGGCGCTCACGCCACGA
>JAFIFN010000246.1 GCA_020832005.1 Gammaproteobacteria bacterium
AATCTGCCGCGCAGCATGGGCAATCCCTATACCGAGAATGGCTCGCCCTCGAGCTATACCTGGTCGGCGATTTTCGACGGCCTGACGCGTCTGGATGCCGATGGTGCACTGGTCCCGGCGCTGGCAGAGGACTGGACGCCGGTTGCCCCGGAACGCTGGCGCTTCAGATTGCGCAAGGATGTGTATTTCACCAATGGTGAACCCTTTGATGCCCATGCCGTGGTCGGTGTGGTCGACTGGCTGCGCTCGCCGGAAGGCCGGCGCACCGTCGTGGGGAATGAACTCAGGTCGCTGGCTGGCGCGGTCGTGGTCGACAGCCATACCGTCGATATTCTCAGTGTTGCACCCGATGCGATTCTGCCGCAGCGCATGTCCGCGGTGATGATGGTGCCACCCGAGGCCTGGCGCCGGCTCGGGCCCGACGGTTTCGCCGTCGACCCGCACGGCACAGGGCCCTTCCAGGTCATCGAGTGGAACGAACGCCAGCGCACCGTGCGCCTCGTGGCCAATACGCAGTCCTGGCGGGCGCCGCAGCTGGCGCGGCTGACGCTCAAGGGGCTGCCCGACAAGGCTGTGCGCGTGCAGGCCCTGCGTTCGCGCGAGGTCGACCTGACGCTGATCGATATCGAGGACGTCGATTTTCTGCGGGCACGCGGCTTTGAGGTTCACCATGGGCCGTCGATGCAGGTCATGGCGCTGGCCTTCAATGTAGAGCGCGACCCCCCGTCGCCCGTGGCCGACGTGCGCGTTCGCCAGGCGCTGAATTATGCGGTCGACAAGCAGGCCATTGCCGAGATCCTGCTGCAGGGCATGGTCAGGCCCTCCGGTCAGCCGGCCGCTGCGGTCACTCGCGGCCACCATCCTGGCATCGAGCCGTACCCTCATGACCCGGCACGTGCGCGCGCGCTGCTGGCCGAGGCCGGATACCCGGATGGCTTCGAGGTGACCATCCAGGTGGCGGAAGGCGGCGCCGCCGGTGCCGGACAGATCTACCAGGTCGTGGTGCAGGACCTACGTCGCGTCGGTGTGCGCGCGCGGCTGCAGGTGCGGCCCTTTCCCGCGTGGCTGCGCGACTATCTCTCCGGGACCATCTCTTCGGATATGTTCGGCCTGCCGTGGAACGCCGCACCCTACAACGACGTGATGCGCCCGATCGAGTATTACTCCTGCGCCAAGCGCCTGCCGTTTTTCTGCGACCCCGACGTGATGCCGCTGATCGAGCAGGCCAGTGGCGAGCTCGATGTCGAGCGCCGCGAGCGTATCCTGCACGCGCTCGCCGAGCGTCTGCATGAGCTTGCGCCCGCGCTGTTCCTCGTTGAACAGATGGATCTGTTTTCCCATCACCGCGGTGTTGCGGACCTGGTCATCGCCAATCGTGTGCCTATGTATGAACGGCTGCGACTGGTGAACTGACAACCCTGGATGAATTTCATGCGCGTGTGGCGCAACGGAGAGATCTTGCATGGACAAGCTTGAGGCAGTACGTCGTTCGATCGCCGAGGCCGCGGGTCCAAGGCCGACTTTTTTCTCGGATCCCGATGTCGATCGTGTGCTGGCGATCACGATGGCGGTGTCGGGCGAGGTGGCGGTGATGGCCGAGCGCCTCGATACGCTGGAGCGCGTACTCGAGGAAAAGCAGCTGGTGAACCGGGACGAGCTCACCAGATACACGCCCGACCAGCAGGTCGTCGCCGAGCGCATGCGCTGGCATGAAGCTTTCGTCAGCCGTGTGCTGCGTGTGGTCGAACAGGAACTCGAGACCCTGAAGAAGGGCGGCTGAAGCTGCTTCAGGGAGAAGGCACCAGCGCATCGCCGCCGGACAGTGGCGCCAGGTGTGCCTCAAACTGCTGCGCCGAGTGCTCCCAGCTGAAGCCGCAGGCCTCGCGGCGCACGGCATCGCGATCGAGTTCGAGAGCGGCGAGACAGGCGCGGCCAAGATCCTCGTCGAGCGCACCGCTGATGCCTGCACGCACGACATCGATGGGTCCGGTGACTGGATAGCCGGCCACCGGCAGGCCACAGGCCATGGCTTCGAGCATCACCAGGCCGAAGGTATCGGTGCGGCTGGGAAACACGAAGACGTCTCCGGCGGCAATGTATCCAGCCAGCGCCTCGCCGAAGCGATAGCCGACGAAATGTGCATCCGGATGACGGCGCTCAAGCTCGGCGCGCGCGGGGCCATCACCGATCAGCAGCTTGCTCCCGGGCAGGGGCAGATCAAGAAAAGCCGCAAGGTTCTTCTCCACCGCCAGCCGGCCGGCATAGACCCAGATGGGTCGCGGCAGATCGAGTTCGATGCGACGCTGCGGCGAGAACAGCTCGGTGTCCACACCGCGACTCCACAGCACGGTGTGTTCGAAGCCGTGCTCGGTGAGTCGATCCCGCATCTGCGCGGTGGCCACGAGCGTGCGCCGCGCGGGCGCATGAAACCGGCGCAGCACCCTGTAGCTCAGCCGCTCGGGCACCGGCAATCGTGCGCGCAGGTACTCCGGAAACTGCGTGTGATACGAGGTCGTAAACGGCTGCCGGCGGGCAAGACACCATGCGCGCGCGGCGCCACCCACAGGGCCTTCCGTTGCGATATGCACGCACTCGGGCGCGAACTCGTCAAGCAGTCGAAACAGCCGCCGTCGGGGCAGCAGCGGCAGGCGGATCTCCGGGTAGCCCGGCAGCGGAAAGGTGCGAAAGCCACTGGCCGGCGAGAACACCTCGACGGCATGGCCGAATCGCTCCAGCATGCCGCGCGTGTGATCCAGCGTCGTGACGACGCCATTGACCTGGGGCTTCCAGGCGTCGGTACAGATTGCAATACGCATGGCCGGCACTGTCGCCGCCGCAGGTTACGGGAATCTTGCAGAGCCGTGAATTGATTGTGACGTTCCTTGCGGCCGGATCTGGCGGACCTGTCACGTAACTGTCAGCGAAACGCAATCACACTGTCTTGACCCGGGCCTAGTCTTCAGGCTCATGAAACAGGGTCTCTCAGTGGTCGAGCGCTCCAGGGTGGAACGGGCGATTGCCCTGTTCGATGTCCTGGAACATACGCTGTGTGTGCGCATCAACCGCAGCGCCAGGCAGATCAACATACGGCGGTTTTTCGCAGTCATCAGTCGCCTTGGCGATGGCGTGTTCTGGTACGTGCTGATGCTGCTTCT
>JAFIFN010000247.1 GCA_020832005.1 Gammaproteobacteria bacterium
TGGGCTCATCGGGCTCGGTGGTGCCGCGCTTTGCCGCCCAGATCAAGCAGGGCGGGCCGGTCACCGTGACCCATCCTGAAGTCACGCGCTACTTCATGACCATCCCCGAGGCCGTGCAGCTGGTGATCCAGGCCGGCGCGCTTGCCCAAGGCGGTGATGTGTTCGTGCTCGATATGGGTGACTCGGTGAACATTCTGGAGCTTGCCAAGAAGATGATTCGCCTGTCGGGCCGCTCGATTCGCCACCCGGGGTCGACCACCGGCGATATCGAGATCAAGATCACTGGCCTGCGTCCGGGTGAGAAGCTCTACGAGGAGCTGCTGATCGGCGATGCCGTGGAGCAGACCGTGCATCCGCGGATCATGCGCGCAGAGGAGCAGTTCCTGCCCTGGGAGCAGTTTCGCGAGTGCCTGACCGTGCTGGCCGAAAGTGAATTCCACGCCAACGATGAGGGTCTGCGTGCCTTCCTGCTGCGCTGGGTGGACGGCTATCAGGCACCGCTGCATGACAGCATGATCGCCGAGCGCGAAGCGGTCTGAGCAACATTCCTACGCCTGTCACGTCCAAGTCGACCCTGCGCTGGTAAACTCACCGCCGTATTCACTTTGCTGCCACAGCCGCTGTGGCAGCCGGTATTGGGGCTGTAGCGCATGAAAATCACCATCTTCGGCACCGGTTATGTCGGCCTGGTCACGGGCGCCTGCCTGGCCGAATCGGGCAATCACGTCCTGTGTGTCGATATCGACGAGGCCAAGATCGAGGGTCTGAAGGCCGGGCGCATTCCCATCTACGAGCCGGGCCTGGAGGCGCTCGTCAAGCGCAATTTCGAGGCCGGGCGCCTGCAGTTCACCACCGATATCGCCAAGGCTGTAGCCCACGGGCTGTTCCAGTTCATCTGCGTGGGCACCCCGCCCGATGAGGACGGTTCTGCCGACATGCGACATGTGCTCACCGTGGCCCGCTCGATTGGCGAGCACATGAGCGACTACCGGATCATCGTCGACAAGTCCACGGTACCGGTGGGCACGGCGGATCATGTCAGCGAGGCGATCGACGAGGCGCTTGCGGCGCGCGGGCAGAAGATCGAGTTTGATGTGGTATCCAATCCTGAGTTTCTGAAGGAAGGTGCAGCAGTCGAGGATTTCATGAAGCCCGATCGCATCATCGTCGGGACCGACAACCCGCGCACCGCAGAGCTGTTGAAGTCGCTATACGAGGCCTTCAACCGCAATCATGATCGGCTCATCGTCATGGATGTACGCTCCGCCGAGCTGACCAAGTATGCCGCCAACGCGATGCTGGCCACCAAGATCAGCTTCATGAACGAGCTGGCCAACCTGGCTGAACAGTTCGGCGCGGACATCGAGCATGTGCGTATCGGCATCGGCTCGGACCCGCGCATCGGCTATCACTTCATCTATCCGGGTGCAGGCTATGGTGGCTCGTGTTTTCCGAAGGATGTGAAGGCGCTCGCGCACTCGGCACGCAAGGTGGGGGTGACCGCGGAGCTGCTCGAAGCAGTGGAGTCGGTGAATGCGCGCCAGAAGCAGGTGTTGTTTACCAAGATCTCCAATTACTTTGATGGACGCCTGTCGGGCCGGACGATCGCGCTGTGGGGACTGGCTTTCAAGCCCAATACCGATGACATGCGTGAGGCTTCCAGCCGGGTTTTGATGGAGGCCTTGTGGGCCGCTGGCGCCACAGTGCGCGCCTATGATCCGGAGGCACGCAAGGAGACCGCGCGCCTCTACGGTGATCGTAAGGACCTGGTGCTGTGCAAGAGCCCGGAGGCGGCACTCGAAGGTGCCGATGCGCTGGCGGTGGTGACCGAATGGCGCGAGTTCAGAAGCCCGGACTTCGAGCTGATTCGTGAGAAGCTGGCCGAGCCTGTGATCTTTGATGGCCGCAACCTGTATGACCCGGAGATGATGGAGCGGTTGGGTTTCCGTTATTACGGGATCGGACGTGGGTTGTCGGTGGCCAAGGCGAATGGGGCGGCGGAGATGGCGGGGGGGTAAGCTATGGCAATTCCCGGCGCGCCTGTGTGTAATCGATGAAACCCTCGGCAAGGATCAACGTCAGATGCTCCTACCTGTAATCCTCTGCGGCGGCAGCGGCTCGCGCCTCTGGCCGCTGTCGCGCGCCAAGTACCCCAAGCAGATCCTCGCGCTCGACGGCCGCTCAAGCTTCCTGCAGGCCACCGTTGAGCGTGCCCGCGCTGTCACCGATGCGGCGCCCGTGGTGGTCTCCAACGAGGAGCATCGTTTCCTGGTCGCCGAGCAGATTCGCGCTCTGGGCGTGACGCCGAAGGTCATTCTGGAGCCTGAAGGCCGCAACACCGCGCCGGCCGTGGCGCTGGCAGCCCTGCTGGCGCAGGTGCCGGAAGACACGGTGCTGCTGGTGCTGCCGGCGGACCATTCAATGACCGACACGGCCGCGTTCGTCGAGGCCGTTAAAGCAGGCGAGCAGGCCGCGCGCGACGGGGCGCTGGTGACCTTCGGCATCCTGCCCGACAGTGCCCACACCGGCTATGGCTACATTCTCGCAAACGGTGCCGAGACCGGTGTGCGGGCCGTCGAGCGTTTCGTCGAAAAACCCGATGCGGCCCGAGCGCAGGAATTCCTGGATGATGGCGGCTACTACTGGAACAGCGGCATGCTGATGTTCCAGGTCTCGGTGCTGCGTGCCGAGCTGGCCCGTCATGCGCCGGACATTCTCGCCGCCTGCGAGCGTGCGGCGGCTGGTGCCGTGGGGGACCTGGACTTCATCCGGCCGGATGCCGAGGCGTTTCTGGCCTGCCGTTCTCAGTCGATCGACTACGCCGTCATGGAGCACACCGAGCGCGCGGTGATGGTGCCGCTGGCCTCGGGCTGGAGTGACGTGGGTTCCTGGCAGGCGCTGCATCAGCTGCTGCCTAAGGATGCGCGTGGCAATGCGCTGATCGGCGATGCGCTGGTCGAGGACTGCGATGATTGCCTGCTGTACTCGACCGGGCGGCTGGTAAGCGCGGTCGGCTTGAAGGGCCAGGCAGTGATCGAGACCAAGGATGCGGTGATGGTTGTACCCCTGGCGCGCAGCGAGGATGTGAAGTCGCTTGTGACCCGGCTCGAGAAAGCCGATCGCGGCGAACGCGACCTTCACCGCGAGGTGTTCCG